>QHOJ01000170.1 GCA_003218735.1 Verrucomicrobiota bacterium | reverse complement strand
TGAAGAAGATCCGACATTCCGCGTCTACACGCACGAAGATACAGGCCAGACGATCATTGCCGGCATGGGCGAGTTGCACCTGGAAATTATTCGCGACCGCATGTTCCGCGAGTTCAAAGTGGACGCAAATGCGGGCAAACCGCAGATCGCGTATCGCGAGACCATTACCACGAGTGCCCACGGCGTTGGTAAATTAATCAAACAGTCAGGCGGTCGTGGCCAGTACGGCCACGTCGAAGTAGATGTGCGCCCCGGCTCTCGAAGCAGCGGCTTGGTTGTCGAAAACAAGATCGTCGGCGGCATTATTCCGCGCGAATACATTCCCGCGGTTAAAAAAGGCATCGACGAAGCTGTGCTGAACGGCGTTCTTGGCGGTTATCCAGTTGTTGATGTTGAAGTCGATATCGTTTACGGGAGCTTTCACGAAGTCGATTCCAGCGAGCTCGCTTTCAAACTGGCAGCGATTTTCGCCATGAAAGACGGCTTTAAGCAGGGCAAACCGATTTTGCTTGAGCCGATCATGAAAGTCGAAAACATCACGCCGGAAGAATTTCAGGGCGACATTTGTGGCGACCTGAGCCGCCGCCGCGGTAGCATCAGCAGCATCGAGACGCGCGGCAATCTGACGATCATTCATGCGGAAGTTCCGCTGGCCGAACTGTTCGGTTACGCCACCGCAATCCGTTCTCTTTCCAAGGGCCGCTCAAGCTACTCGATGGAACCTTCGCACTTCGAACCAGTGCCGCAGAATCTGGTCGCCGGAATTCTCGATCAAAAGGAGACGAAATGAGCAACGGCCAGCGTATCCGGATTCGTTTGAAGGCGTTTGATCATCGCATGCTCGATCAATCCGCAGTTGACATCGTCGAGACGGCCAAGCGCACGGGCGCGCGGGTCGCCGGGCCGATTCCGCTGCCGACGTTGATCGAGAAGTTCACAGTGAATCGCTCCCCGCACGTCGATAAAAAATCGATGGACCAATTTGAAATTCGGACCCACAAACGTCTGCTCGACATTATTGAGCCGACCTCCAAGACCGTGGATGAATTGAAGAAACTGAATTTGCCTGCGGGCGTTGATATTACGATTAAGATCTAGCCGCTTGAGAATTCCACGACATCGCCATTATGAGTATCGGGTTACTTGGACAAAAAATCGGCATGACCAGTGTCTACAACGCCAACGGTCGGCTGTGCCCTGTAACCGTAATCGCGGCGGGCGATAACGTTTTGCTGCGGCGATTGACCGGAGAAAGCGAGGGCTATTCAGCCGTGCAAGTTGGCTTTGGTGCACAAAAGGAGTCGCGTGTGACCAAGCAGCTTCTGGGCGAATTCAAAAAGGCCGGTAGCGAGCCGAAGCGATTTGTCCGTGAGTTTCGGCTGGATGATGATGCGCCGGAGGGTGAGATCAATTTGAGCGTCACCCAATTTCAGGCCGGCGACTATGTCGATGTTATTGGGCGATCGAAAGGCAAAGGCTTTCAAGGGGTGATGAAAAAACACAACTTCCACGGGCAAGGCGCGGCCCACGGCTCGAAAACGCACCGGCGCATCGGCGCAGTCGGCAACCGGTCTACGCCAGGACGCATTTGGAAAAACCAGGGTATGCCAGGCCATCTCGGCGACGAGCGTGTGACCGTGCAAAATCTTCAGGTGATGCAGGTGCGCGAAACTGAAAAATTAATTTTGATCAGCGGTGCCGTTCCCGGAGCGAACGGAAGTTATGTGGTCGTGCGTCCAGCGATCAAAAAACCAGTGGCAGCCAGAAAATGAGTGCAAAAGTTCTAACCAAAGCCGCTGCGAAAGAAGCGAAGATCGACATCATTGAAGATGGACGAGGCACACAAGCCGTCCATGACGCAGTCGTGGCCATGCGGGCCGCTCGCCGTTCTGGTTCGGCCAATACAAAAACGAAAGCCGAAGTGGATTTGTCTGGCGCAAAACCGTGGCGGCAAAAGGGAACCGGCCGCGCACGGGCCGGTTACAAATCATCGCCGATCTGGCGTGGCGGTGGAGTCGCTTTCGGTCCAAAGCCGCGCGATTATTCGAAGAAGATTCCAAAATCCGTGCGACGTCTCGCTTTTCAAAAGGCATTGAGCGAACGAATCAGCGCCGGCGATGTTTTGACAATCGACAAGTTCGAAGTGCCGGAAATGAAAACGAAGTCCTTTCTCGCCTTCCTAAAAAAACAGACCGACGCGCGGAAGGTTTTACTGATCTCCGACGGATTTGATCAAACCACCTTCAAATCGGCTCGCAACGTCAAACCGGTGAAGCTGGCGCGTGCTTCGGATGTGAATACCGAGCAATTGCTCGCCTTCGAAAAAATTCTCGTCACGCACAAGGCGCTCGAACACCTCGCTGAAAGGATGTCCGCGTCCGTCAAGGCTACGGCGCGATAAAAATGAACGAACCGTACGACATCATTCAAACCGCTTCGTTGACGGAAAAATCGACATTGCTGAGCGAGAAGCAGAACAAATATGTTTTCCGCGTCAGTCCGCGGGCGAACAAAATTCAGATCAAGAACGCGATCGAACGTTTGTTTCAGAAAAAAGTGATCGATGTGAACACCTGTAATTACGCCGGGAAAGAGAAACGGGTGCGTGGACCGCTGGGACGCCGTCCACATTGGAAAAAGGCAATCGTGACGCTGGCAGAAGGCGAGAAGATCGATTTGGTGTGAACAAGGATTTGCTATGGCCCTGAAAAATTTTCGCCCGCTTACTCCGACGCTTCGGTTCAAGTCGCTACCTGGTTTCGATGAAATTACCAAGGCGAGACCGGCAAAGCGTCTTGTCGCGCCGAAAAAGAAAACCGGCGGTCGCAATAACTTTGGACGGCTCACGTCGCGCCATATCGGTGGCGGCCACAAACAAAAATATCGCAAGGTCGATTTCAAACGGCGCAAGCGCGGCGTTACCGCGGAAGTAATCGGGATCGAGTACGATCCGAACCGCTCTGCCCGAATTGCTCTGATTAAATATGCCGACGCCGAGCTGAGTTACATTCTCGCACCCGATGGATTGCGTGTTGGATCGACGGTCGCCGCCGGAGAGGACATCGCTCCAGATCTGGGAAATGCGCTACCGCTTCGCGCGATTCCGCTCGGCACGAACATTCACAATATC
>QHOJ01000169.1 GCA_003218735.1 Verrucomicrobiota bacterium | reverse complement strand
AGCCAGAGCGCACAGAAAGTCTTCATGCCGATTGATAAAGGGTTTGACAGGATTTGCAACGTTTGCTGTTTAACCCGCTCATGAAGCAACGCCTTGTTTTGCTTGTTCTACTCTTTGCGATTATCGGACACAGCTTCGCACAGGAGACCGCGCCTACGGCAACGCCGCACAAACGCAGCTGGCTGGCGCGCATGCTCCATCCGTTTTCTTCCGAGCCGATTCCCCAGTACAAAGATCCACGATTGCGCGGGCTGGCGGTCGACTTGCAGATTACGCCGCAGACCGTAAAGCTCTCAGAGACCCGTCAGCTCGGGATCAAAGTAACTTTGATAAATCAATCCAAGCGTTGCTGACAAAATGGTCCGACAATCACGCCATTACAGAAACACCGGGAACGGTTTTAATTAATCCGCAAGAGCACGTCGAATACAACGAAACGATTGCGACACGCGATCTCACGCCAAATAAAGTTTTCATTGCCGAGGCTTTCTTTCCAAAATATCCGGAACTGCGAATCCGCCAAAAATTTCTGGCCGTGCCGTAAACAATGGTGGATCGGCCGCTCCGTCGGACGATGTTGAACAAATGCGGCGTCGCCGCCAAAATTTAGCATCGAGCGAGAGATTGCTCGATCCACCTTTGCGCGGCGCTAAATATTTCATCGTGCAATTATTTTCCGACTATCACACCCACCCCCAGGGACATCGGGCACAGCGTTATACTGAGGCGCTGCTGCAGCCATGGCCGGATTCAGCGCGCAAAATAGCGTTAAGCGACATCGCTTTCACCGATCACGATCGTTATCATGCTGGAATCGACTTCGATGAAATCGATCGCTTGCGTGAAAAAAACGCCGATCTAAAAATCCGGGCGGGCATCGAGCTGGACAACGATCCGGTTCACTCGGCACCGGGACGAAAGTGGATCGAGAAATATTGGGATAAACTCGATTTTGTTCTCGGTTCGATTCATTTCCTTGATCGGGACGATCAGATGTTCGACAGCGTCCCGGCCGGCGCCCAGCAATTTTATGGGCGCGATATTGACGCAATTTACGCCGACTACTTTCGTCGTGTCCGCGAAATAGCAGCGACTGGTCTGGTCGATTGCCTCGCTCACATTGACCTGGTCAAGATTCATGGCCATCGGCCGAATGCCGAAATTGAGGTGATCGCCGGCGAAACGCTGGATTTGATTCGTTCGCGTAACCTCGCGATTGAGCTTTCCACGGCCGGTTGGCGCAAACCGGTGAACGAACTTTATCCAAGCGATCGGATCATTCAGCTCGCGATAGAGAAGGGGATTCCATTCACAACCGCGTCCGATGCGCATTCACACGTGCAGGTCGGCGAAAACTTCCACCGTCTGGCCGAGAAGATATCGACCCTGGGGATTCGGGAAGTCTGCATTTTCGAGAAACACAGGCGGTTCGTTAAATCGTTACAAAGTTAAACCGTGCTGCTTTTCCCCCGTTTTAACTCTGTAAGGCTTTTAACAATTTTAACCTTATCCCATTCCGAGGCCGCCGGTGATCTTTGTCATTTCAGATTGCGCTAGTGCTTTGCCTTGTTCAATCGCCTGTTTCACGCCCCTTAAGACAATTTCCTCCAGAAACTCAACGTCGTTTGGATCGACAACTTCCTTGTCGATCTTGATTGCGACTACGTCACCTGCGCCGTTTGCGGTTACTTTCACTTTGCCGCCGCCGGCGCTTACTTCGACAACTTTCTGTTCAAGCTCAGCCTGTGTCCTGGCCATTTGCTCTTGCATTTTCTGCGCCTGCTTCATCAGTTTGCTTAAATTCATATGTCTGCGGCTGCGCCGTCGTAGTGATTTGTTAAAAGAGTTACAAAGTTAAAAACGGCGGTCGCCACAATCGCTGCTGTTATCCGTTGTAACTCTTGTAAGATTTTTAACGTTTTAACCGAACTGTTTCATCAGGATTTTATTTCAGCTTTGAACATCTCGATCGCTTCCTGGATAAGCGGATCATCTTTGAAATCGTGAGCTCGAGAACTTTTGCCGGTCTGTGAAGGCGCCGACTGCTTGGAAGGAAGTTCTTCTCGTACGCTGAGTTTCATCGTCCAGTCTTTCCCGGTAATTTCCTGCAGGAGGGTTTCGAGAAATTTGCGATTAGTTTGTGTACCCAAAATGTCCATCATTGACCTTTGATCAGGCGCAAAACCGATTAGGAAATTGCGGCCTTCAGTTCCGAGGACATGCGCGGCCGCTGCTGAATTCCGCAAAAACGCTTTTTGCGCCGGAATTTTCGCACAGAGCTGTTCCCAGACTCGCGCAGGATCGAGAACGAGCACCGGCTCGGGCGCTTTGTATTGCGAGGGCTGCTCGGCGACCCGTGCAGATCTGTTGTAGCCGGAGTCGCCGACCCCGGCTTCAGAAATGGCAGCTTCTTTAGACGTGGCCATTTTGCCTCCGCGCAACGCGCTTAGGCTTTCGATTACTTCATCCAGCGTAGCCTGATTCAAACTTTGAATCGCTCTGATAAGCGCGACCTCGAAGTGAAGCTTCTTGTTCGGGGCCCATTTCATTCGGCCTTCAGCAGCGGCAAATTGATCGATCAGCTCAAGCAAACGGTCGGTCGCGATTAGTTCCGCGTGTGCCGCGAGTGATTTTTGCAAGTCAGGATCGACATCCTCACTCAATGCATCGGGTTTTGCCTTAAAAACAAGCAGATCGCGCAGATAAGCGATCAAATCCGACATGAGCCGCATCATGTCCTTGCCGCTTTCACATTGCTGATAAAGCAATTCCAGCGCGCCGGCCGTCTCACCGCGTAAAACATGCCCTGTCAGATCGACAACGGTTTGTTCGCTCGTGAATCCGAAAACATTCAGCACATCCGCTTCGGCGATCGTTTCGCCACAAAATGCAACGAGCTGATCGAGCATCGATTCCGCATCGCGTAACCCGCCTTCCGCGCCGCGCGCGATTGCGTGCGCTGCAGCCGGATCAAGCGTAATCTTCTCTTTTCCAGCAATGAATTGCAGGTGCTGCGCAATCAGGTTTGCCGGGATACGGTGTAAATCGAAGCGCTGACATCGGCTCAGGATTGTTGGCAAGACTTTTTGCGGTTCGGTCGTCGCGAAAATAAATTTCACATGCGCGGGCGGCTCCTCGAGCGTTTTCAAAAGCGCATTAAACGCCTGCGCTGAGAGCATGTGCACTTCATCGATGAGATAAATTTTGTAGCGTCCCTTGGCCGGCGCGTAACGAACGTTGTCACGCAATTGACGCACGTCTTCGACGCTGTTGTTGCTCGCGCCATCAATCTCGATCACGTCGAGACTGTTGCCCGCAGCAATCTCGCGACAGTTGTCGCACACACCGCATGGCGTGACAGTCGGGCCGTTGACGCAGTTAAGCGCTTTCGCCAATATCCGCGCAGTGGATGTTTTGCCGATTCCGCGCGGCCCGACGAACAAATACGCATGCGCCAGCCGGTTTTGCGCGACGGCATTCTTGA
>QHOJ01000148.1 GCA_003218735.1 Verrucomicrobiota bacterium | reverse complement strand
CCTTCTTCGGAGGCGCGCTGGTATTCATCGGAATCATCGCCGCCTACGTGACTGCCGGATCCCTCGATCTCCAACAGCTCGCGCAATTCCAATTCACACCGCAGCTACAATTTTGGGGATTTCCCGTGTTGTTTCTGGGGTTTGCCGTGCTCGCTGGCATCTGGCCGTTGCACACGTGGGCGCCGACCGGTCACGTGGCAGCGCCGACCGCTGGTTCGATGTTGCTCGCCGGCATCGTTATGAAACTGGGCGCCTACGCTGGATTGCGAGTGGCGATGAATCTTTTTCCGCAAGGCTTCCAAATGTGGAGCAAATGGATCGCCGTTCTTGCGGTGATTGGAATTGTTTATGCGGCAGCGGTGGCGCTGCGCCAGCGCGACCTGAAATTTATCATCGGCTATTCGAGCGTCAGCCACATGGGTTTCGTGTTGCTCGGGCTAGCCACAGCGAACGTCCTTGGCGTTTCTGGAGCGGTCCTGCAAATGTTTTCGCACAGTGTGATTGGCGCGCTGCTTTTCGCTGTGGCTGGACGCATGGTCTATCGACGCACGCACACACGCGACCTCGACGCCCTCTCTGAGATGAGACTCAACCGAGCACTACCATTCGCCGCGTTTTCCTTTGTCATCGCGTCCGCCGCATCCATGGGCATCCCAGGATTCAGCGGATTCGCGGCCGAAATTACGATCCTGATCGGCTCGTGGAAAACTTATCCGGTCGCGGTGTGGATCACCGGCACCGGGATGGTGCTCGTAGCCGCGTTCACCCTGCGCGCGTTGAAGAAAAGTTTTTTTGGTGAAGCAGTCTCGGAGGTCCGCCGGCAAGAGGGCCGCGTACCGATCAATGCGGATTGGAACGACCAACAGGACACCACAGCCCGGATTACATTGGCGGAAAAAAGCGGAGCTTGTCTCCTCATGTTCGCAACGCTCGCGGTTGGACTTTATCCCAAACTGCTGCTCGATCGCATCATGCCCGCGGTTGAAGCGATGAGATTTCTCAAAAGCGGCAGTTAAAAAGGTTAAATGTTACAAAGTTACAGCAGGCGCACAGGGTCACGGATTCACCTATTTAATCATGTAACGCTTTTAACGATGTAACATGTCTTACCTCGAACTCCTCAAACTCACATCGCCCGAGATCGTAGTCGTTGTAACAGCGCTTGCCGTCCTCGCGATTGGTCTCGCGAACGAGCGCGCGTTTGGCATTTGTTTCTTCGTCGCCGCCCTCGGACTTGCACTCGCAATTGGCGCGATGCTGATGTTGCCGCGCAATGCGACCCTCTTTCACGGGATGCTCGTGATCTCGCCGCTGAATTCGCTGTTCAAAATCATCTGCCTTGCGCTCGCGTTTTTTACCGTGTTGCAGGCACACGCGAAGAATTCTTTGCGCAATCACGGCGAGTATCTTGCCATCATTTTGCTCGCAACGGTCGGGCTGATGCTGCTCGTCGGCAGCGAAGAGTTGCTCATGATCTTCATCGGCTTGGAGCTCACCGGTCTCTCGCTTTATGTCATGGCCGCGTTCGACAAAACCGATGTGCGCTCCGCCGAAGCGGGCCTGAAATATTTCTTGTTCGGCAGCACGGCAAGTGCGTTCACTCTTTTTGGAATCAGTTTTATTTACGGCATGTCTGGAACAACCGGGCTCACCGCAATTGGACAAAAACTCACGAGCGTATCCGTGCAACCGCTCCTCTTCGTGGGCATCGTCATGACTCTCGTCGGGTTCGCCTTCAAAATCGCCGCCGCGCCATTTCATCTTTGGGCGCCCGACGCTTACCAGGGCGCGCCTGTGCCTTCCGCGGCGTTCATCGCGTCGGGCTCAAAGGTGGCGTCGTTCGTCGTTCTCGGAAAAATCGTGCTTGTCGGATTCGGTCCGGTGCACGGCAGCGCCGCATGGCACGCCATGATCGCCGGTTGGGCGCCGGTGCTTGCCCTGCTCGCAGCATTGTCAATCGTCGTTGGCAATCTCGTTGCACTTGCTCAGTCCAATGTCCGCCGTTTGCTCGCCTACTCCGCCGTCGCCCACGCTGGCTACACACTTCTTGGACTCGTCGCCGGCGGGCGCGATGGATTCAGTGCGACGTTGTTCTACACGACAGTTTATGCCTTCACGCTGATCGGCGCATTTGGCGTCGTCGCGTTGGTCCTACGCGAAACCGGCGGCGACGATTTACAGAGCTTTACCGGGCTCTGGTCGCGTTCACCTTTGCTCGCAGGGTGCATGTCGATCTTCATGCTGTCGCTGGCCGGCCTACCGCCGCTCGCTGGATTTTTCGGAAAGTTCTACCTGTTTAGCGTCGCGTTGCGGGCCGGTGCAAATCATGGCCTGCTCTGGCTCGTCGCGCTGGCGCTCTTCGGCAGCCTCATCTCCCTCTATTATTACCTGATCGTACTCAAAGTGATTTTTACCGATCAATCCGGCGACGCTGCTACATTCGCTGCTGCGAGCTTGGGCAGCCATATCGAGCTTCTGCAACGAATCACCTTGAGCGTGCTCGCAATAATGGTTCTCTTGCTCGGCATAATGCCGGGAATCCTGTTAACGCGGATCTCGGTTTCTTTGTAACGGGCGTGTCTTCAATCTGGCACGCGTTTTCTCAGAAATAACGCGCGACGTTTAAGTCCAATCCGAAACCAGGAGAAAAGCCATCATGACAACCGCAATGACAAACCAACCCGCCGCCAGAAGCGGCGTCTTCGCAATCGGGGGAGATCTTCCCGTTCATCGGCTCGGCTTTGGCGCGATGCGACTCACCGGAAAAGGTATTTG
>QHOJ01000147.1 GCA_003218735.1 Verrucomicrobiota bacterium | reverse complement strand
CAGATCGATCCGAACCAAATCGTCGGACTCGTGGGCGGCACTGGAGCTGGCAAAAGCACATTGCTGAGCTTGGTCCCCCGATTTTACGATCCGAACAAAGGCTCGATCACACTTGACGGCCGCAATCTTCGAGAGATTACAAAAAAAACTTTGCGGACGCAGATTGCGATTGTCCTGCAAGACACGCTCCTTTTCTCGACAAGCGTGCGCGAGAACATAGCCTATGGCCGGCCGGAGGCGGCTGAAGAAGAAATAGTCGATGCCGCGCGCCGCGCACAGGCTGATGAATTCATCCGGCAGCTACCGAACGGCTACGCGAGCCTCGTCGGTGAGCGAGGCGGACATTTGAGCGTCGGTCAACGGCAGCGGATCGGCATCGCGCGTGCATTTTTAAAAAATGCCCCAGTTCTGTTGCTGGACGAACCAACTTCGGCGCTCGATCCAGCGACTGAATCGGCAATTATGGATACGATCAAGGAACTCATGCGGGGCCGGACGACGTTGATCGCGACGCATCGTCTGGCAACGATTCACAGCCTGGATCAAATTATCGTACTCGAACAGGGGCGCATCGTCGAGCAAGGTCGCGGCGCGGAACTGATCGCGCACGGCGGCGTTTACGCGAAACTTTACAGCTCAGGAAAATTTCAAGGATGACTAACGTCAAACAAGATCGACATGTGGAAGGCGACTGGTGGGCGCACCCGATCCCGGCGAATGTACAATTTGGGGAGGGATTTTATTGTGAGACCGCGCAAATCTTCCGGCATCTTCGCAATAAAAAATCCGGCGCAGTCGTGTTCGGCAACTACGTTTCCTGTTACGCAGGCTGTTCATTTTCCATTGGAGAGAACGGCCAGTGCACGGTTGGCGATTTCACTTTGCTCAACGGCGCGCTCATCATGGCCGAGGAGAAGATCGAGATCGGGTCGCATTGTCTGATTTCGTGGAACATCGGCATCGCCGATTCGGATTTTCATCCGCTCGAGCCCGCGCAACGTCTAATCGACGCGCAGGCTCTCGCCCCTTATTTCAAAGATCGCCCGCCGCGCCCGAAATTGAAAACCGCGCCCGTGAAAATCGCGGACAACGTTTGGGTTGGCATGAACGCAGTAATTCTGAAAGGCGTGACCATCGGCGAGAACTCAGTTGTTGCTGCTGGTTCTGTAGTGACCAAGAGCGTTCCACCCAGCACGGTGGTGGCGGGTAATCCTGCGGTTATCGTGAGGCAATTGTGAATGATGAATAGTGATCGGTGAGTAGAGCAGATTGCTTTCGTTCACGATTTTACTGATCACTATTCCCACTTTGCCAGGTCATCGAGATGAAGAAAAAGAAAATCGTTGTGATGGGCTTCATGGGCTCGATGCCGATTGCCGGCGTGATCTGGCAACATATTCATTACATTGTCGGCCTTCAGCGCCTCGGGCACGATGTTTTTTACATCGAGGATTCGGCACGATTGCCCTACAATCCTGAGACCTTTGAGGTAAACAATGAGTTCGATTACGCAGCCCGGCTTCTCAATCGATTGTCAGGCGAATTCGGTTTCAAAAATCGTTGGGCGTTTTGTGCACGGTATCTTCGAGATCAGCCGGCGGCAGGCCTGTCGCTGCAAAAAATTCGAGAGCTTTATCGCGACGCCGATGCGGTCCTGAATATTTGCGGAACGCAAGAACTCAACGACGACTTGCTTGTTTCGAATCGTATTCTCTATATCGAGAGCGATCCCGGCGTCGAGCAGATCAAAATCGATAAGGGGGTGCGATCGACCGTCGATTATCTGTGGCGGCACCACGCGCTATTCACGTTTGGTGAAAATGTCGGCACCAAAACGTTTCCCGTACCCAAACATGGATTCGAGTGGCTGCCCACACGGCAACCAATTGTCATTGATCTATGGAAAACCAATCGTGCGCCGCCGCAGGCTGCCGTTTTTACATCTGTGGCGAATTGGTCGACGAGCGGACTGAAAGACATTACCTGGCGCGGCGACAAATATCTTTGGAGTAAATCGCGTGAATTTATCCGGTTCGTTGCCGCGCCGAAAAAATCTGGTGAAATATTTGAACTCGCGACAAACATTAAAGATCGACCAACACGATGGAAATTTGAACGAAATGGCTGGCGCTTGATTTCGCCGCTTCAACTCAGCGTCGATTATTGGCTGTATCGCGATTACATTCATCGTTCGAAAGGCGAGTTCACAGTCGCGAAGGACCAATACGTTCGACTAAACACCGGTTGGTTCAGCGATCGGAGCGCCTGCTATCTCGCGGCCGGTCGACCCGTCATAATTCAGGAAACGGGTTTTACAAAGAACTATGGTGGCAAAGCGGGACTGCTGTCCTTCGAATCGTTGGGCGAGATTGTCGATGCGGTGAAAACGATCAATGCCGATTACGCAAAACATTCTCGTGCCGCCCGGGCTTTGGCGCGTGAAGTTTTCGACGCAGAAAGAGTCCTCAAATCACTTCTTGATCGCGCGGGAATTTAATTTTTCCAGAGGGGCTCGGCGCGCGGTAGTCGCGCCCCTGCCACCACAGATGTTGAACGACGAGCGCATTGAACATGTCAGTTCTGTCGGGACGCAATTGCCCGAAAAGCCTTCGGGGCAGATTGCGATTGATTTTCGATCGTTTCGTTTCAACTTTTCAGACTTTCGTCCATGAAGCATGTTCTTATTTTTGTCGGTATTGGCCTGCTGGCTGGATCGACATCGACATTTTACGCACAGCAAAGCGCGCCGGCCGCATCCCCCGTTGGGCCGCAAGCACCGCCACCGGCAATTCCTGGGCGTCCCAGCCCGCCCGCGCAAGCAGTAGTTCCAGTCCCGGTTCCGATTGCGCCGCCAAAACCAAACGGGCCGGTTCAAAAAAGCCTGGTGCGGATTACCGCCACATCGGTGGAGCCAGATTATAAGGCGCCATGGAATTCCGGAGGCATCCAGCGCGCTGTCGGGGCTGGCTTTGTCATAAGTGGCAATCGAATTCTCACAAACGCGCATGTCGTCAGCAATAGCCGCTATTTGACAGTCGAACGCGAGGGTGATCCAAACAAATATCCGGCAACGGTGCAATTTGTCGCGCACGATTGCGATCTGGCATTGATCACAGTGTCGGCTCCGGATTTTTTCAAAAATATGCTGCCACTAAAATTCGGCGAAATTCCTGCGCTCGAATCTACCGTGTCGGCTTACGGTTATCCGATCGGCGGCGAACGGATGTCGGTTACGACAGGAATTGTGTCGCGGATTGACTTTCAACTCTACACCCATTCGTCAGTCGATCAGCACCTCGCGATCCAGATCAGCGCCCAAATTAATCCGGGCAACAGCGGTGGCCCAGTGATGCAAGATGCCAAAGTGATCGGCGTCGCGTTTCAGGGCTACAGCGGCGATGTGGCGCAAGGCGTGGCTTACATGATTCCCACTCCGGTCATTACCCGGTTCTTAAAAGACATCAGC
>QHOJ01000168.1 GCA_003218735.1 Verrucomicrobiota bacterium | reverse complement strand
AAATCAGGAGAATCCGCGAGCTTCGCGAAAAGCTTTTCGGTTGGTTGATCCAGAGCTGAGTAATCGCGGTCGCCAAAACGAGCAATGCAATCACAAAATTCTTTGTCGGTTCCGGCTGTTGACCGCTGAAAACGAGAAGGGCCAGACCACAAACAAACACCGCGAAAATCAGCAGCTTGCTGTACGGTGCATATTCCAGGCTGCGTCTTAACTCGCTTCGCGGTCGGCGGCGGCGAGTTTTTCGGGAGGCCAAACCGCGCCTGATGAGTCGTTCGCGTTTGAGAGAGTCGAACATGTCGATCTTTACTTGCGTGAGGCCGGCGCGGGCGAGCGATGTTGATGATAGGCGCTGATCATGGCGCGCACCAATTCGTGCCGCACGACGTCGCGTTCTGTAAAATATACAGTCGCAATCCCGGGAATAGTTTTCAACGCCTGCAATGCCTCCACCACACCGGAGCGTTTGTTCGCAGGAAGATCGATCTGCGTCACATCTCCTGTGATCACGCATTTGGAATTCGGACCGATGCGAGTGAGCAACATGAACATTTGCTCAGTCGTCGTGTTCTGCGCCTCGTCGAGGATGACAAAGGCGTGATTCAAGGTGCGGCCACGCATATAGGCTAATGGCGCGATTTCGATGATTTGCCGGGTCAATAAACGCTCAATCTCTTCCGGCTCGAGCATATTACGCAACGCGTCATACAGCGGTCGCAAATAAGGCATGATTTTTTGTTCAAGCTCTCCCGGTAAAAATCCGAGCGCTTCGCCAGCCTCCACAGCTGGCCTCGTTAAAATGATGCGCGTGACCTGTTCTTTTTTAAGAGCCGCCACGGCCATTGCCACCGCGAGATATGTTTTTCCAGTCCCAGCCGGGCCGATTCCAAAAACGATGTCGTGCTTCTGGATGGCCTCGACATAATTGCGTTGCCCAGATGAGCGGGCCATGATGGGCGATTTGCGCGGCGAAGTCACAATCTTCGTCGCTGCAAGATCGTCGAGATTTTCTTCACGCGCTTCAGCCACGGAATTTAGAGCGTAATTAAATTCGTATTTTTGAATATCTATACCTTTTTGACGCGCTTTCTCGAGTTGATCAAAAACATTTTGCGCCTTGTCGATGCGGCTCGGCTCTCCTTCCAATTTCACCCAGCCTTCCCGTGTGGTCACTCTCACACCGAGAGAATCTTCGAGACTTTTCAATAGTTTAAGATCGTTGGCGTAGAGAGATTGCAAAGCGCGCGGACTCTCAAACTGCAAAGTACGTGTCTCAATCATCTCTCAGACAATCGAGAAAAGACTGGTCTATCGGAAACCATACACCAACGCCCAATGTGTGCGTTCCTCTGGCGATTCTTCGACGTTGACGATTATAAAGTAGCTGCCAGTTGTTTTTGGAATGACGTGCGCGGCCGCAAAGTGACCTTTCTCCCATCCATCCGGCTCTTCAGCGAGCTTTCCATCTGAGTCATAAATGTGCACGGAAATCTTCGCCCGCTCGACCTCTGTGCCCAACCAGAACCAGTATTCGTTGCCTTTGAATAATTGTTGGCGGACCGCTTTTTTTTCGCCCGAACCGAGGTCACCTCCCCAGTAATCCTCGCGCACCTGAAAGCCTTCTTTTACATAAGGTTCTGCGGCCTGAAGAGCAAACGATTGCGCGTCATCGACCGAGGCAACAACCGTCGATTGCAGTGCGACAATCAGAGCCAGCAGAGAACTTCCGCGCAGGAGGACTTTTACCGGGGCATTCATCGACGATTGGTTAATCTCTGGTGACAATGCCGGACCCAAGCCGGGTTGTGATGTCATTGATTTTCTTCACTGATTCCGGAGGGATTCGCGCATTGCCCACATCGATTAGCGGCTTCACCTTGACAAGAGCGTCCCCAATTTCACGAAGGATCGGCAGATTAAACTCTGGCATCGCTTGTAGGCGTGTCTGAAAATAGGAAAGCAGGTCCGGCTGATGCAGCAATTCGGCCCCATCGGCCGAAAAATGCTTGCTCACAACCGATGTGAGGACCTCGGTGCCGCGCAGCCAGCCACCTAGACTCACAAGCTGCGACAGTTTCTCGTCATGGACTTCGTTCATTGCCTGCTGCACGCTATTCTGCGTGCGATCAAGCTCCTGTCGCACGCTATCCCAATTTCGCTTGTCCGCCGCTTCGATGATGGCTTTGGCATGTGGCGTGATGGAATTACCAACGCCAATTCCCTTGGCCAACGCCAGAACCCGTTGCCCGATTTCCTTTACTGTCGGTGCATCTTCCGCTTGCACGGCAATGAAACCATCAGCAATGACTGTCCCAAGCAACAGGGCGATGCGCGGTCGTTCTGTAAAATTCGATCCCTTGTCATTACGTACGTGTTCCTTCCAGTTGACCGTGCCCAGCTTGTTCAGAGCGCCGAATATTTCATTTGGCAACGGGACGACTACGTCTTCCACCGTTTTCGACAATTGTTTAATATCGATGTGTTGTGGAACCTGGGCGCCATGCATGCACAGCGTTAGGCCGCCCGCCGCGATTGTACTTAGCTTCAAATATTTAGTGAACGGAGTCATTGGGAGCTTCGACTGTTGATTTCGTGTTCGTATTCAGGATTAATGGAGCAACCTTAAACAGAACCCACGCTGCACACAAATCGCCGGCTACAACATTTTTGACCCCTCTGAATCGAATGAATTCTCCGCCTCGGCGGCATCGCCTCTCACATTTTTTATGAACTTGATCCGGCTTCAGGAAATCCTCGAACGCGCCCCAGCCAAACGAATACTCGTGATCGGCGATTTGATGCTGGACGAATTTGTTTGGGGGAAAGTGGGCCGCATCTCACCGGAGGCGCCTGTGCCAGTGATCGAGGTGACCGGCGAATCCTTTTATCCCGGAGGCGCCGCTAATGTTGCTCGCAATCTCCGCGAGTTCGTCGATCGCGTTGCGGTGATCGGCTTGTTTGGAAAAGATCGGAGCGGCCAGCAGTTGCGCGAATTATTGGCCGAGCAAAAGATCGACATCTCCAACGCCGTCGAGGATGAGACATTCCACACTATTGTCAAAACCCGCATCATCGCCCGCCATCAACAAGTTGTTCGTGTCGATCGCGAACAATTCGCCGGTCCCTCGCCGGAACAAGTTGGAGAAATAGTTGCCGCGGTCCGAAAGAATCTCCCGAAAACCGATGCCATCATCTTCGAACATTACGGCAAAGGCTTTCTAACAACTGAGCTGGTCTCACAGATTGCATGTGACGCTCGTGCGGCTGGTAAAATCGTCGCGGCCGACCCAAATCCTCGACATTCTGTCGATTGGCGCGGGATGACCGTGGTGAAACCGAACCGCACGGAAGCTTTTCTCGAGGCCGGTACTCCTTGGCGCGATCCCGACGAATCGCCATCAGAAGATGTCGAACTTAGGCGTGCCGGCCAGGCACTGCTCAAAAAATGGGAGACGAAATATCTCCTCGTTACCTTGGGTGAACACGGCATGATGCTTTTTCAGGAGAACGAAGCGCCGCATTACATCCCAACTAAAGCGCGCCAAGTTTTCGATGTTTCGGGCGCGGGCGATACCGCCATCGCGCTCTTTACCCTTGGGCTGGTTTGCGAGGCAACACCGGTAGAAGCTGCCGAAATCGCCAATCACGGAAGTGCCGTCGTTGTCAGCAAACTTGGAACAGCAACCGTGACGAAAGAGGAACTTCTGACCAGTTTTCGGGGGGATTCTGCGAGTGACTGACGAATCGTCACCCGCTGTCTTTGTGGATCGCGACGGCACTATCATGCGCGACGCGGATTACTGTTCCGATCCAGAGCAGGTACAGATTTTCGCCGGTGTGCCGGAGGCATTGCGGCGTTTGAAATCCAAAGGCTACAAACTCATCATCATCACGAACCAGAGCGGCATCGGGCGCGGACTTATTACTATGGAGCAATATCACGCTGTCGAAACGAAAGTTCTGCATGAGCTCGGGCCGGATTTAATTGATGCGACCTATTTCTGTCCCGATGTTCCCGGTCAACGCTCCAACTGCCGCAAGCCGGCACCGGGAATGATCTTGCGAGCCAGCCGAGAGCACCGGATCGATCTCTCCAGTTCCTTTTTTGTTGGCGATAAAGAGATCGACGCCGAGTGCGGTCGCAACGCTGGGCTGCGGACAATTCGTGTTCAAACCGGATTTCAGCCCGACACGACTGACACGGTCGCGGATTGGGTTGCCCCTAATCTCGTCGCAGCCGCGAAGATAATCGCCGAGTTTGCAAATGACTAAGGCGGTCGGAATAATCCCGGCGCGCTGGGGGTCCACGCGTTTCCAGGGAAAACCATTGTATCTTATTGCTGGCAAACCACTTCTTCGCCATGTCTGGGAACGGTGCCAACGCGCAGGAAAATTGGATTCCGTTATCATCGCCACCGATGACATGCGGATCGCAAATGCGGCTTTTGACTGGGGCGCGGAAATCGCACTTACTTCACCGCGCCATCAAAGCGGGACTGATCGAATCGCGGAAGTCGCGCGCAAAGCGAAACAGCTCACCTTCATAATTAATATTCAAAGCGACGAGCCGTTAGTCGATCCTCGGTTGATCGACAAACTCGTCGAAAAACTGGCGCGCAATCCCAGGATCGACATCGTCACAGTGGCGCATCCATTCGACGATCCGGCGGAAGCGGCCTCGCCGCATCAGGTGAAAGTTGTTGTCGATCTTGCGGGGCGCGCGCTCTATTTCTCTCGCGCCGCCATCCCATACCCGCGCGATTTTTCGCGAATGAAATATTTGCGCCATCAGGGTATCTACGGATTCCGCCGCGAGATGCTGCTCCAGTTCGTGAAATGGAAACCAACTCCGCTGGAACGCGCCGAATCGCTCGAACAATTGCGCGCTCTTGAAAATGGTGTAACTGTTCATGTGCTCGTCACGAAACATGGATCGCCCGGCGTTGACACGCCCGAGGACGCAGTAGCGCTGGAGCAAAAACTTGCTCGCGCAACAAGGAGCGCTCTCTTGTGAAATACATTTTCATCACCGGCGGCGTTGTCAGTTCCTTGGGCAAAGGACTGGCCGCGGCTTCGCTCGGTACACTGCTTGAGTTGCGCGGCTTGCGCGTTGTCTTCCAAAAATTCGATCCGTATCTGAACGTCGATCCCGGAACGATGAATCCGTTCCAGCACGGCGAAGTTTATGTGCTCAACGACGGCGCAGAGACCGATCTGGATCTTGGTCACTACGAGCGCTTCACCAACTGTGTTCTCTCACGACATAATAATCTTACCAGCGGCCAGGTTTACGAGAGCGTAATTTTAAAGGAGCGGCGAGGCGATTATCTTGGCAAAACCGTGCAGGTAATTCCTCATGTCACCGATGTGATCAAGGACCGCATTCGCGAACTCTCCGACGAGAGCAAATACGACGTTGTCATCACCGAAATCGGTGGAACAACTGGTGACATCGAGGGGTTGCCATTTCTGGAAGCAATCCGGCAATTCATTCTCGAAGTCGGCGCGCAGAACGTCGTGAACATGCATGTCACACTGGTGCCTTACATCAAGGCTGCCCATGAATTGAAGACGAAGCCCACCCAGCAAAGCGTCGCTAAGTTACGCGAGATTGGTCTGCAGCCGCAGGTCTTGATTTGCCGGACTGAAAATCCGCTCGATCGCGATGTGCGGCAGAAATTGTCGATGTTCTGCAGCGTTTCGCCAAAAGCGGTCATCGAAGCACGCGATGTCGAGCATACGGTTTACGAATATCCCTTGATGTTGCACGCAGAGGGGCTCGACCAACTCGTGTGTGATCTTCTGCATCTCAAAACTCCCAATCCCACCTTGGGCGACTGGCGAAAATTTGTCGAGCGCGTCATCAACCCGAAGAAACGCGTCAAAATTGCAGTAGTCGGCAAATACATTCACCTGCAGGATGCTTACAAAAGTATTTACGAATCGCTCACCCACGCCGCCGCCAGCCAGGATTGCGGGATCGACCTTAAACTAATCGATGCCGAATCGCTCCAGGACGGTGTTGACAGCCACCTCAAAGATGTCGGGGGCGTCCTAATTCCCGGCGGTTTTGGCGAGCGCGGGGTAGAAGGAAAAATCAGGGCGGCGCAGTTCGCTCGCGAACACAAGGTGCCGTATCTCGGTCTCTGTCTCGGTATGCAAGTGGCGACGATTGAATTCGCGAGAAATGTCTGTGGAATCAAAAATGCAAACAGCACCGAGTTCGACAAAGAGGCGGCGGAGCCAGTGATCTCACTTCTGGAGGAACAACGTGGTGTGCGCACCAAAGGCGCGAGCATGCGGCTCGGCACATGGCCGACAAAAATCACTTACGGCACGCTTGCCGGGAACATCTACGGTCAGGCAGACGTGCTCGAGCGCCACCGCCATCGCTACGAATTCAATATGAAATATCGCGACCGCATGACCGAGAAAGGCTTTACGATCTCGGGAACTTCACCCGATGGCACGCTCGCGGAGCTGGTCGAATTGCGCGATCACCCTTACTTTCTCGCCTGTCAGTATCATCCCGAGTTTCAAAGCAAGCCCAACAAGCCGCACCCGCTTTTCAAAGGATTCATTCAGGCGTGTCTTGCGCATCAATCGGAGGGTGCGCCGCGCGTCGCAACCGATCCATTATCGCCGCTCCGAGTTCCCGATCGGGAACTTGTTCCGCAACGATAAGATCTACATCCTCCGCGTCCAGCTCGCGCAAATAACGAAAGAGATTTGCCGCGGCTTCGCGCAAGTCTTGTCGTCCGCTCAAGCAGCGAACCGCCGCGAAATTTTTTCCTGGTCCAACCGGATTCCATGCGAGCAATCCGACCCGTTGATTTCTGTCCGGCGAGAAAGAATTCACATCTCCGATCAATCGCAACCGTGTTTTCGGAGCATAATGCGTGGGTAGCTGTCCCGGTGCGGAAAGCTTTTCCGCGGAAGTGAAGTTATCGATCTTGCCAAATTCCGATAGCTGTTCCTCAGTTATCGGCCCGCGGCGGAAGATGTGGATGCCGCCGGCGCGAATCGCGATGATGGTCGATTCGATTCCGTGAGCGGTCGGACCACCGTCGATGATCAGCGGGATTCGCTCCTTCAGCTCATCAAGAACGTGCTGGGCGGTTGTCGGGCTAACACGGCCGAACCTGTTTGCACTTGGCGCCGCGAGCGGTTTTCCAAATCCCCGAATAACTTCAGAGAAAACCGAATGCGCGCTGACGCGAACGGCGACGGTTTCGAGGCCCGCAGTTACAATTTCGGGAACGATTTCCCGTTTCGGCAAAACCATCGTAAACGGTCCGGGCCAAACCGTATCTGCGAGTTTCAAGATCAATTGTCGATGTTGCGCAGGAAGATCGACAACTTTCTCCAGCCACTCGCGATCGGGCAGATGAACGATTAACGGATCGAAACGGGGGCGTTCTTTCGCTTCGAAGATTTTTGCGACGGCAATCGGATTAAGAGCGTCAGCCGCCAATCCATAAACCGTTTCCGTTGGCAGCGCGACGATTTCGCCTTCGCGAAGCAATTCAACCGCCGCAGTGCGGTCGGTTGAAATTTCCGTTTTCACTTTGGGAGTTTCGCGGCGAGCACGCTCTCAGATTGCCTTTTGCGAAAAGCTTCCAATTTCTTCCGAATTACGTCATCGGATGTGGCAAGAATCGCGGCGGCGAGAAGGGCGGCGTTTTTCGCGCCCGCTTCACCGATTGCGAGCGTGCCGACCGGAACTCCGGCCGGCATTTGCGCCGTCGAGAGAAGCGAATCGAGTCCTTGCAGTGCCTTGGATTGAATCGGCACGCCGAGTACCGGCAGGCATGTATATGCGGCGATGACTCCTGCCAGATGCGCCGCGCCACCCGCGCCCGCGATTATTACGCGCAACCCGCGAGCTGCGGCTTTGCGCGCGAACTCGGCCGTCGCATCCGGCGTGCGATGCGCGGAAAGCACGTGCGACTCGTTAGGAATGCCGAGTTCATCGAGTGTTTCAACCGCGTGACGCATCGTTTCCCAATCCGATTTGCTCCCCATTAGGATGGCAACTAGGGCTTTCGAGTGCGGCATGAGCACATTGTAGGGCGTTTCTGCGAAACGCCAAACCCGCCGTCTGGCACAGACGCCCTATAAAACATGTCGATCTTTTCATTGTCGATCTTCAATCGCATATTGCCGTGTGAGCTCGGCGAGATCGATTGTGCTTATCGGGTTTATGGGAACGGGGAAATCTCTCGTTGGAAAAGTTTTGGAGCAGCGCACTGGATTTCGCCGGTTCGATACGGACGAAATCATTTCATCAAAACTGAGGATGCCGATCGAAAAGATTTTTTCGACCCACGGCGAGAAACATTTCCGCGAGCTCGAAACCGAGACATTGCTTTCTTTATCGACCGAAGAGCCTACGATCATTGTAACAGGTGGCGGCATCGTACTGCGTTCAGGGAACGCCGATCTTTTGAAGGGATTAGGAGCCGTCGTCTGGCTCGATGCGGACGAGGCAACGCTCCGCACGCGGATCGATCGCCTGAGTGATCGTCCGCTATTGCAGACAGGGAATCCCGAAGCGACGCTATCGGAATTACTGGAGGCCCGCCAGCCGCTTTACAGGAGCGCAGCCGATCTACGAGTGGACATTTCGCAAAAGAATTCCGAACAAATCGCTGAATTAATTTTGAAGAACATCAGGGATTTCCCAGTTGGAGAATGAAGAGCGAGGAATTAAAAAAGAAACTTATCGCGTATGCGCGGAAGCTGGGATTCGATTCGTGCCGCGTTGCCGCGTGTGCTGCGCCCAAGCACACGTCTGAGTTCCGGACCTGGCTGCGAGAAGGGGCGGCGGGAGAGATGAGCTACATGGAGCGCGGAGAGGAAAAACGGTGTGATCCGCAGAAAGTTTTGCCGGGCGCGCGGTCGATTGTTGTGCTGGCACTGAATTATTTTCAGGAAGGGACTGTCCATAGAGCAGCGGCTACAGCAGGCCGGGTCGCGCGGTATGCGTGGGGTGAGGACTATCATGACGTGATCTCGCGAAAGCTCGATAAGATCGACAATTTCCTTCGCCGATTTGGCGGTAGGCAGAAATCGTATGTGGACACCGGTCCGATTTTGGAGCGTGATCACGCCGCTCAAGCTGGAATCGGATGGCACGGCAAGAGCACAATGCTGATCGATACGCGATTGGGAACCTGGTTTTTTCTGGGTGAAATTCTAACCACACTCGAGTTACCGCCGGATCCTCCACAGCGAGATCGCTGCGGAACATGCGAACGTTGTATTCAAGCCTGCCCGACTGGTGCGATCACCGCACCCCATCGACTCGATGCGCGTCGCTGCATTTCATATTTAACGATTGAGTCGAAAGGGTCTATCCCGGTCGAGCTGCGACCGCTTATCGGAAATCGGATTTTCGGCTGCGACGATTGTCTCGATGCCTGCCCGTGGAATCGATTTGCTCAAGCATCCCGGGAAACTGCGTTTTCAGCGCGCCGAGCAACTACCGGCATGTTGCTGCGGGATTATTTGGAACTGAACGACGTGGAATTTCGCGCCCTGTTCAGAAACTCGCCGATCAAGCGGATCAAGCGACGCGGTTTCTTGCGCAATGTCTGTGTCGCCTTGGGCAACGTTGGCAGCCTGGCGGACTTGTCAGCGCTGAGACGGGCGGCATCAGATCCAGACGAATTGATTGCTGAGCACGCAGCCTGGGCAATCGAGCGGATTCAGCAACGGTGCGACATGAAAGTATCGAAAGTTTGCTGAATCCAAATCGCCGGTTCGCCGCATCTCATTGTCGATTCTGTGAACCGTTTCGCTTTGCAAGGGTCTAAACTGAGATAACTTCCGACGCTCTCCCCCGCCTAACCAGCATTCCATGCATCAGACGTTGAAAACACCTCAAGTTGCGCCGGAAGTCGTGAAGAAACGTCGCGCGCGCCGCAAGCGCTATATCGTTTTCGGCTCCATCGGCCTGATCTTGCTTTTGATAATTGCGTCAGTCATCGCGAGCAAACGCGAGAAACCGATCCTGGTGACTACCGAGAAAGCAGTACGCAAGACAATTCTACAGACTGTTTCGGCAACGGGTAAGGTGCAACCTGAAACGGAGGTGAAAATTTCGCCGGAAGTGGCCGGAGAAATTATCGAGTTGCCGGTTGAAGATGGAATGGTGGTCAAAAGGGGTGATCTGCTCGTGAAGATTAAACCGGATTCTTATAAGGCGCTGCTCGAACAGCAGGAAGCAGCGATCAGTGCTGCGAAGGCGACCAACCTGCAGCAAAAGGCCACTATGATGAAGACGGAGCAGGATTACAAACGAGCCGAGGACCTGTTCAACAAGAAGCTAATTTCAGCGCAGGAATACAACGCGGCGGAAGCTGCTTATGACGTGGCGAAAAATACTCACGAGAGCTCGCTGCACGAAATCGAGCGTGCGCAAGCGGGTTCGAGTCAGGCGCGCGATCAACTTTCGAAGACAACGGTTTATTCGCCGATCGATGGGACGGTGACGATTTTGAACAGCAAATTGGGCGAACGCATCGTAGCGACGGGGCAATTCGCGGGAACGGAAGTGATGCGCGTGGCCGATCTCGGCCACATGGAAGCGCGCGTGGATGTGAATGAGAACGATGTCGTAAACGTAAGAGTTGGTAACAAGACCAAGGTGAAGATCGACGCGTACGGTGACCGGAAATTTCACGGCACCGTTTATCAGATTGCGAATACAGGGAAGACGACCGGCGCGGGGACGCAGGAGGAAGTAACCA
>QHOJ01000146.1:5507-8629 GCA_003218735.1 Verrucomicrobiota bacterium | reverse complement strand
GCCGCGGCTGGAGTTGGCTCGAGACGGCATTGCGATGAGTTGATCGCCGCTGGCCGCGTCACGATCAATGGGCGCGTTTGCACTGACTTCAGCGCACAACCGAGTGCGCGCGACCACGTGAAAGTGAATGGTAAGCTTGTTCGTGCCGAACCATTGCTCACCATCCTGCTGAACAAGCCGGCGGGCTTCGTCTCGACGCGAAAAGATGGACACGCCCGCGATACAATCTTCGATCTTCTGCCCAAAAAATTTTCCCGGCTCTTCAATATCGGCCGTCTTGACGCGCAAACCGAAGGCCTCATTCTTCTCACCAACGATGGCGACCTCGCCCAACGGCTCACCCATCCGCGGTATAAGATCGAAAAGGAATACGAAGTAACATTGGATCGGCGGTGGGATGCGACCTTTGCTCCTAAACTGCTGGGTGGAATTTTCTTCGACGGTCAGCGCGCGAAAATCGCCCGGCTGCATTCAATCACGTCCAACCGTTTGCGTGTCGTCTTGCGTCAGGGAATTAATCGGCAGATTCGCCGCATGTTTCACGAAATTGGTTATGAAGTGAAACGTCTTGTCCGTGTTCGCACTGGTAATCTCCGCCTCGGCGATCTGCCGCGCGGCCACTGGCGGGCCCTCACAAAACGCGAGCTGGCTTCTCTCTCTGTCATTCCGAGCGGAGTCGAAGAACCTCTCGCTTCAAAACAAAATGAAACTCGACGGACGTAGCGCATTAATCACGGGCGGTTCCGCCGGGCTCGGCCGCGAGTTTGCGCGCCAACTCGCTCCCCGCGCGCGATCGCTCGTTCTCGTGGCGCGACGCGGAGAAAAATTGGATGAACTGCGCGACAAATTAATCCAGCAGCATCCAAATCTTTCTGTTTACACTCACAAAACTGATCTCGCGAATTCTTCCGAACTTGAGGAACTGACCGAGTGGCTGGAACGCGAGAGGATCGATGTCGATCTTCTCATCAACAACGCGGGACTCGGTGTGATTCGTAAGAAGCAGATCATGCTGGTAAACGTGGTCGCGCTTACTTCCCTCACCCGCCGATTACTTCCGGGGATGATCGCCAGAAAACGCGGCGCCATTCTGAACGTAAGTTCATCGGCCGGTTTCCTCCCGATTCCTGGATTTGCGGTTTACGCTGCGACCAAAGCATACGTCACCAGCTTCTCCGAAGCGCTCCGCGCCGAACTCCGCGGAACGGGCGTGAGCGTGTGCGCTCTCTGCCCCGGTCCAGTGCACACGGAATTCCAGGAAGTCGCAAAACGCCCGAGTGGACAGTCTGAAAGCGGTCCTGAGTTCGTTCATGTTTCAGTTGAGCAAGTCGTGCGCGACGCACTCGGCGCCGTGGAAGCGGACCGCCCGCTCGTCATTCCAGGCTTGGCGATGAAACTTGGAATGTTTCTCGTCCGAATAACGCCGATGTCGGTCCTACGATTAGCTTCGCGTTTTTCGGCGAGACGCAATTGATCGCTCGCGTGCACGGACACATGCGTCATCAAAATTTCGCCGGCTCGACGCTCACAAGCCGGTACTATAATTCATCTGTATTTGACTGAGCAACCGTACGGCTTGGTCGTCGACGTCGTGACAGGTTTGCCCTCGTTGCTTTGCTGTCGATCGCGCCTTCGTAAACGATTTTGCCTTCCGGATTGATCACGACCATGTTCGGCGTGTTCTTCGCGCCATAGCTGCGGGCGACTTTGCTCTCTGGATCGAGAAGCAATGCGGTCTGCTTTGTTTTCCACGAAGCCATAATTTTCTGCGCCTGGTCGGGCGTGATGTTGCCCTCGGTTCCGGGCGCATTGGAATCGATCGTCAGCCAAACAACGCCTTTGTCAGTGTATTGCTGTTGCAATTTTTGCATGTTGCCGCTGCCGTAATGTTTTTTTACGAATGGGCATTCCGGATTAAACCACTCGAGCACCACATATTTGCCTTTGTATTGGGACAGGGAATGCGCCGCGCCTTTGGCATCGGTCAGCGAAAAATCAGGCGCGGCGCTGCCAACCGGAGGTGGATCAAACGCGTAGAGTGCAGTGGTTACAAGTGAAGCGATAATTGCGAGTGTTAGTTTTGTTTTCATAAATTATTGAGAAGCAACAGTGCGTGAGATGGTTTCAAGTTTATCAAGAATAATGCTTTTCGTAAGCAACTCCGGAAAAACGATTGGTTCCTCGGATTTTCCACGATACAGCACGTAAAGTGGGACACCTGGCCGGCCAAATTGTTGCAATAATTTTGTGATCACCGGGTCGCCATTGGTCCAATCCGCTTTCAGTTTGACGATGGCGTGACGCTGAAAAGCTTCGCGCACGGCGCCGCTCTCAAGAACGTTGGCCTCGTTAAATTTGCAGGTGAGACACCATGCCGCAGTAAAATCGACAAACACAGAATGACCCTGTTCGAGTTCCGTTTTTAAACGCTCTGGCGTGAACGCCTGCCAGTCGCCGTGGAGTTGGGAATTGGCGGAAGCAATGTTCGTGGAATGAAATTTTCCGCCGATAAAATAAATGCCACTCGCGAGCACGATTACGAGCATGAGCACGAGCACGACACTTCGCTTCGCGACTGACGCTGTTGGCAGAACAAATGCGCCTTTCATCCAGCAGACCACTCCGATCATCAGCAAAAAGCAGCTCGCCCAAATTGCTCCTTCGAGGCCGCGTTGCGCGCCGAGCACGTAAAGCAGAAAGAGCAGCGTCGCCAACAGCAGAAATCCCATGAACTGCTTCATGTGCACCATCCACGGCCCCGGCTTTGGCAAGAAACGCAGCCAGGCCGGTTGCGCGCAGAGGAGCAAATACGGCGCGCTCATTCCAGCCGCGATCGCGAAAAAGATCGATAATATGATTGCGGGCGATTGAGTGAACGCGAAGCCGAGTGCCGTTCCCAAGAACGGCGCAGTGCATGGCGTCGCCAGCACTGTCGCGAACACTCCTTGAAAAAATGAGCCCACGTCGCCTTGTGCGCCGGTCCAGCCGAGCACGCCGCGAGTAGCACTTTGCGGGAGCGAAATTTCAAAAACGCCGAAGAGGTTGAGCGCGAAGACGAGAACAATGACGCTCAACGCGAGGACAAAAGACGGATTAGTGAACTGAAACCCGCCCCACCTGAT
>QHOJ01000146.1:0-5417 GCA_003218735.1 Verrucomicrobiota bacterium | reverse complement strand
GTTGAATGAATCCGAAAATTTTGAGCGAGATAACCGGCAGAACGCACGGCATCAAATTCAAGATGACCCCGCCCAAAAAACCGAACAGAAGAAAAGTGAAAATTCCTCGCGCAGGAATCGGGGCAGCCGATTCGACCGATGCAATCGCGGATGTTGGGATTTGCCAGGCCGCCCGCTCGTTGCCGTCCGCGTCCTGCGCAAAAACCACCAGCCCTTGAATCGAAGATAAATCTTTGCTCGCCGATTCGAGCGGCACCCGGAAAACCATTTCGTTTCCGCTGCGAGATTCCAATCGCGGGTGGCCAACCACCGTATCTCCTTGCGGCAGCGGGTAAAAATCTACATTTGGATAATTTGCGAGCGTCGCGCTCTTTACGCTCAGCCGAAGATCAGATCTCCCGCGCTTCCAATTTACGGCCGCAACTTTGGCTCCCGGCCAATCGTGAGGAAGCAAGCGCCGATAACGTGGAAATTTCTCGGTATTCGCTGGCGCGCCTGTCGTTGATCTTGGCAGCTCGAGCTCCAAATTCGCGCTTCCAGGGACGCAAATCTTTTCGCAAACGAGCCAGGTTGCGTCCGCAGAAAGTTTTACTGACGAATTGTCGATCGTCGCCGGCGGAGTGATTTCCTGCATGAGCAGGACCTCATCCTGATACCCGTAGGTTTGAATGTCGCCGGGGTCGATCGTTTTTTGCGGAATCGGCCACTGGATTTCGCCAATTTTCCATCCTTTCGGCAATTTCCATTTCACTTCAGTTGGGAGTCCTGCGTCGCCGGAGAATTTCCAATAGGTATGCCAGCCGGGTGCCATTCGAAGCAGCAATCCTGCGGTAAACGGTTTGCCAGGGACCACGGTGGTCGTATCGGCCAGCAGCTCTGCTTTGACGAGCTGCTTTCCCTCATGAGTCTGGCTCTGTCCCTGCGACGCGAAAGCAAAAATCGACAAGCAGACGATTACGTGCGCAGCAAGTCGAACTCCCAATTCCATTCTCTTAGGTAACACTCGTGGAACTTCGCGGCAATACACCAGCCCTTTTAGAAAAATCGATTTCCGCTACGAAGAGGTGTCCCAAACGTTATGGAACGATGAAAATCTTATCGGTCCAGGGGTCCTTGACTTTGCTGCACGACGCATAACAGCTCACGTCCACATATCTCCCACTGGCATCGAATGGGCTCACAACGTATGGCAGTTGGAAATTCCAGTTGTGCAGAAGAAGCACGCGTCGACGGCGGTTTTGTTTTCGCTTGCGACGTCTCCGTGTGACTTACACGCGGGGGAACAGTTGATGAACCGTTTGGGGTTCTTTTGGCTACAGTCTGAGGCCGCGGCTGCGCGGCTGCCAATTCTCGCGCCGGAACCGGCTGGCCCGGCGTGGTGACATCGGATGAAGTCGTCTCAGTCGTGGCTGATGAATCATCCGGATGCCTCTTTAAAGCGTAATGCACCGGCGCCGTCGCGACACGATACGAACCGACCGCCACGCCGCGTGTCACGTGGTATGAAGTAACCGCGACATCGCGTGTAGCTTCACAACCAACTAAAAAAAACATCGCAAATATCAAAGCTCGCGCAAGCGCATTCATTCTGTCTATACAGATGTCGCGTATCGCGATCCGTTCAATGATTTAACGCAACCGTGTCGGCGATGAATTTTGAAATGTCCTGATCGCCCAGGGACCATGAACACATCAGCCGATAAATATCTGGCTCGATGAACTTATAAAAATGCCAGCAGCGCACGCGGAGATCGCGAACGAGCTGGTCATTCATTCGCACGAACACGGCGTTCCCTTCAACCGGCGCGAGCTCGCGTGAGATCCGGTTGGCGTGCTGCGCGTTCCGCAGCCAAAGGTTATCCGTCAAAAGTGCGAACCATGGCGCAGCAAGAAAACGCATTTTCGAGCCGAGCTGTCCGGCTTGTTTGAGCCGGTAATCAAATTCGCTTGAAAGCTCTTTTTTGAAGAAAATCACCAGCTCGCCGGCAGCGAGGCCATTTTTTGTCCCGCCGAAGCAGAGAACATCCACGCCGGCTTCCCATGTGATCGCTTTCGGCGCGCAATTTAGCGCTGCAACCGCATTGGCAAAACGCGCGCCGTCCATGTGAAGAAACATGTGGCGACCACGCGCAAATTCACTGATCGCCGAAATCTCTTCGCGCGTGTAAGCCGTGCCAAATTCCGTTGATTGAGTGATACTGATCGCACGCGGCTTGTGCGCATGCAGTTCGTTCTGACGTGCTATGACCGCTTCGGCCTCGCCGATGTCGATCTTGCCGTTCGCGCCACCAATCAGAAGCAGCTTCGATCCTTTAGTGAAAAATTCCGGCGCGCCGCACTCGTCGGTCTGAATATGAGAGAGTTCATGACAGACAACGCTCTGGAAAGATTGACACAGTTGCGCCAGCGCAAGCGCGCGCGGTCCAGCGATCCTCGCCGTAGGATGGCGCCTCGTTTACATTTGCGTTTTCGAGCGCCTTCATTGCCTCTGGGCAAATCGCGGCAGTATTGTCGCTACCTAACTCATGGCGCTCGCCACATTGCTTCATGTCCGTCCTGCTAATCGACTTCGACCCGTCGAGCAAATACGTGCAATACGTCCGCACGCAGTTTCGCTAAAAAAGATTGCCTGACGGACCCGAGCCCTGGGCCTCCGGAATCCACCAGGCAAATCTCCTCCACTTGCTCCCGAAATTTGTTCGGTCGCCTCATTTATTAATTCGAAAACAAACCGTGAACTGACCGTGTGCGGCATGAGTTTATTTGTGCCTGCGAAATGGTTCGTTCCGCTTTGCCTAACCCAAAACAGCGGACTATTTTTGCAGATGAAGTCGCTTCAAAGCGAGATCGAGCAGCGCGGTGCGCGTATTTTCGAGCTGGTTGACAAACATCCGGAGTCGCTTTTCAGCAAGGCCGGTTTTTACCAGTGGATGATGGCGCTCTCCATGCGGGATGAGCGTTTCAAGGTGCAAATGTTCCGCTTTGTCGATGTCCTGCCATCGCTCCGCAAATCCGGCGAGATCGTTCAGCACCTTGAAGAATACTTTGCCGGGATGCGAGATGGTTTTGCACCGGTGATTCAGACCGGGGTGCGCGTCGCGCGCGTCGTCCCATGGATCAGTGCGTTTATCCTGCGACAGAACGTTTCCGGAATGGCGCGCCAGTTTATCGGCGGAAAAAATTGCGAAGATGTAATGAAAACGCTGCGCAAGCGGCGAGCGCAGAAAATTGGGTTCACCGTCGATCTTTTGGGCGAGGCCGTCCTCAGTGAAAAAGAGGCTGATGAATATGCGGCGCGATGTCTCGATTTGCTGGAGTGCCTTGCGCGAGAAACGCGAGGCTGGACCGATCCGCTCGGAAAAAATTCCGAGCTTTTTCCGGTCGTAAATCTCTCCGTGAAAATCTCCGCGCTCTATTCGCAGATGAATCCGGCCGATCCGACTAACGCCATTGCGCATCTCGCGCCGAAGCTGCGGGCAATTCTGAGTCGCGCCCGCGAACTCGGCGCCTTCATTAATTTCGATATGGAAAGCTACGCGCACAAAAATATTACGCTCGAGCTGTTCAAGACAACCTTTGGCAAAGGAGAATTCAAGGATTGGCCGTATGCCGGCATCGTAATTCAGGCGTACCTGCGCGATGCCGAAGCCGATCTCCGCGATCTGATCGATTGGGGTCGTGCACGGGGCACGCGTTTCACGGTGCGGCTGGTGAAAGGCGCGTACTGGGATTACGAAATACTGAAATCAAGGCAGAACGGTTGGGATTGCCCTGTTTATTTTCAGAAACCGGAGAGTGATATGAATTTCGAAGCGCTCTCGCGCGTGCTGCTGGAAAACGAACCGATTGTTACCGCCGCCTTCGGTTCGCACAATGTCCGCAGCATCGCGCACGCGCAGGCGGTTGCGGGCGAACTTGGAATCGATCCCAGCCGTTTCGAATTTCAACTGCTGTATGGCATGGCCGGACCGATCAAGCGCGCCCTCGTCGAAATGGGCTATCGCGTCCGCGAATATTGCCCGGTCGGCGAGTTGCTTCCGGGAATGTCCTACCTTGTCCGGCGGTTACTTGAGAATACGTCAAACGAAGGTTTTTTGCGCGCGAAATTTTCCGAGAATGTTTCGGCCGAAGAACTGCTGCGCGATCCGAACGAGCTCCTCAATTGGGATGAAGCCACACCGCGATTAGAGTCGTTGGAACCGGCTGCAATGGAACATCGACATCGTGAAAATGACGCTTCCCTTCAAGGGCCATCCGGCGATATTTACGAAAACTCACCGCTTGTGAATTTTGTTTACAAAGAAAATCAGGAAAAGATGCGCAATGCGCTGCGTGAAGTGCGCAATCGATTCGGCGAAAAATATCCCCTCGTTATCGGTGGCGAAAAAGTTTGGACAGATAAACTGACGCCTTCAGTTAATCCAGCCACGCCAAAGGAGATTGTCGGTTACGTGCCGGAAGCAGGAATTCCCGAGGCTGAGCGCGCCGTCAAAGCAGCCCGCACCGCGTTTGGAAAATGGAGCCGCACTCCTTTTGAAGAGCGAGCGCAATTGCTCGATCGCGCTGCGACGATCATGGATCGGCGGCGATATGAACTCTCAGCAGTCGAAGTTTTTGAAGTCGGCAAACCCTGGGCCGAAGCCGACGGCGACATTCGGGAAGCGATGGATTTTTGCCGCTTCTACGCGGAGCGGATGCGGCTCATTGGCCGTCCCCGATTAACGCAGCATGTTCCCGGGGAAGAAAGCTATCAGCATTACTGGCCGCGCGGAGTCGCACTGGTGATCGCGCCATGGAATTTTCCGATTGCGATCTTGTGCGGAATGGTCTCGGCCGCGCTCGTCACAGGTAACACCGTGATCATGAAGCCGTCGGAGCAATCGATCATCTGCGGCGCCATGTTGATGCAGGTCTTTGAAGAAGCCGGCGTGCCGCCCGGTGTGCTGAATTTCATTTCCGGCCACGGTTCTGTGATTGGCGCGCACCTTGTCGATCATAAAGATGTCGATCTTATCGCGTTCACTGGCTCGCGCGAAGTCGGCCTGAGAATTTGGGAGTCGGCGGGCAAAACTCAGCCAGACCAACGCGAGCTGAAGCGCGTCGTTTGCGAGATGGGCGGCAAAAACCCGGTGATCATCGATTCTGATGCCGATCTCGATGAAGCGATTGTCGATTCAATTTACTCGGCGTTCGGTTATCAGGGACAGAAATGCTCCGCTCTCTCACGGCTCATCCTTCTCGAGGAAAATTATGATCGCGTGATGGAACGTTTGCTTTCCGCAGCGGCGAATTTGCGGGTCGGGAATCCGGCGGAGCCAGGAATCGCGGTTGGTCCGGTGATCGATGAGGCTGCTTACCGGCGCATTCTCGACTATATCGAGATCGGTAAGAGCGAGGCGACGCTCGCCTATCAAGCG
>QHOJ01000145.1 GCA_003218735.1 Verrucomicrobiota bacterium | reverse complement strand
TCGACGTATTCCTCACGTTTTTTGCGTTTAATTTGATAGAGGGGCGGCTGTGCGATGTAGATCTTGCCGGCACGCACCAGTTCAGTCATCTGCCGAAAGAAGAAAGTGAGTAACAAGGTGCGAATATGCGAGCCATCCACGTCTGCATCTGTCATGATGATGATCCGGCCGTAACGCAGCTTGGTGATATCGAAGCGCCCTTCGTCTTTACCGTTGCCATCCTCTTTCGGTTTGCCGATGCCCGCTCCGATGGCGGTGATCATCGACCGAATCTCGTTGTTTTTGAGAAACTGGTCCTCGCGCGCTTTCTCGACATTGATCAGTTTGCCGCGGATCGGCAGAATCGCCTGATAACGCCGATCGCGCCCCTGCTTAGCCGAGCCGCCAGCCGAATCACCTTCGACAATATAAAGTTCGGTTAATTCCGGATCGCGCTCGGAACAATCCGCCAATTTTCCCGGCAATCCGCCACCCGTGAGAGCGCCTTTGCGAATCGTTTCCCGCGCTTTTCGAGCTGCTTCACGCGCGCGTGCCGCGGTGAGTACTTTGTCGAAGACGCGCCGCGCGATGGGTGGATTTTTGTCGAAATAGGTCATTAGACCTTCGTAAACAACCGAGTTTACGATCCCGTCGATCTCCGTATTGACCAGCTTCACCTTGGTCTGCGATTCGAAGCGCGGGTTTGGCAGCTTGATGCTAAGCACGCAGATCAAGCCTTCACGGACGTCGTCGCCGGAAATTGATGGATCTTTTTCTTTTAGAAGATTACTCGATCTCGCGTACTGATTGACCGCTTTGGTGAGTGCCGTGCGGAAGCCGGTCAGATGTGTGCCACCGTCCGGATTCGGGATTGAGTTCGCAAACGGCAAAATCTGGTCGTTGTAGCTATCATTGTATTGCAACACAACATCGACAAAGACTTCATCGCGCTGTCGCGAGATCACGATTGGCTTGGGATGCAGAACCTGTTTGTTCTCTCCGAGCTGCTTTACGAACTCTTCGATCCCATGCTTATAGAGAAATGTTTCCTTTTTCGCCGGATCGCTGCGTTCGTCCGTCAGCGTGATCTCAAGACCGGGATTGAGAAATGCGAGTTCGCGTAATCGTGTCGCGAGCCGCTCAAACTTAAATTCAGTGGTGATCGTGAAGATCGTCGGGTCGGGTAAAAACGTGATAAGCGTCCCGGTTGTCTTTTTATTTTTGACCTCACCGATGACAGTGAGTTTGTCGGTGGTTTTGCCCTTGGCAAAGGCCATATGATACACTTTCCCATCGCGGGATACTTCCGCCTTGAACCATTCGGAAAGAGCGTTTGTGCATTTCGCGCCCACACCGTGTAAACCCCCGGAATATTTGTAGGCGCCTTGCCCGAATTTTCCACCCGCATGCAGATTCGTCAGCACCAGCTCAATCGCCGGCATCTTCCATTTCGGATGAATGTCCACAGGAATACCGCGACCATTGTCCCGCACCGACACGGACCCATCGACATGAACAGCGACCTCAATTTTGGTGCAAAATCCCGCGAGATGTTCGTCGATAGAGTTATCGAGCACTTCGAAAACCAAATGGTGCAAACCCCGCTCATCAGGGTCTCCGATGAACATGCCGGGCCGTTTGCGAACCGCCTCCAAGCCTTCCAACTTGTCGATCTGAGCAGCATCATATTTCTGTGCCGCGCCGATTCCGGTCGAGCGGGCGCCGGGCGATTTGTCGAGTGGAATTTCGTCTTTAGCTTGAAGCATACCAGGGCCTCGAACGACCCGATAAAGAGAATACATGGAAATGCCTCAAAAACAATTAGTAATCTCGTGGTTTAAGCAACTAACTTTCCCCTACCGGTTGGAGGCGAGCCGGGGCTGAAACGCATGATGTTGTGGTTCCTTCCGGTCGGCCGTGTACTCAGTTTTCGTTCTCTTGACCGACTCGTTTTGGAGTCGGAAAATAGGGTTGCCAATGCGCCTTCAAACCCTTCTTGAAGCACGGTGGATTTTTGTGCTTCTCGCGCTGCTCGCGATCGCTAGTTCGTTTGCAACACTTTGGTTATCGTGGCTTTTCCTGCTGCTTATTTGTTGCACGCTCGCATTTTTTCGGGATCCAGATCGGCCGGCCCCGACAGATCCGAATCTTATCGTCGCGGCGGCCGATGGAATCGTCACGGATATCATTGAGCTGGATGAAAAGGAAGTTCTGAAGACAAGGATGCGCCGAGTCGGAATCTTCTTGTCGATCTTCGATGTCCACACCAATCGCGCGCCGATCGATGGCCGGATCATTTACCGGCAACATCGGGACGGATTCTGCGTCGATGCGCGCCGGCCTGATTGTTCCGAGAAAAACGAATCGATGACCTGGGTTATCCAAAACCCGCGTGTGACGATTGTGGTCCGCCAACTCACGGGCGCGATTGCGCGGCGCATCGTCGCTTGGGCAGAGGCCGGCGACGAATTAAAAAAAGGCGAGCGCTTCGGAATGATTCGCTTCGGTTCGCGAACGGAAGTATACTTGCCGCTCAACGCCAAACTTCTCGTGAACGTCGGCGACCATGTCTTCGGTGGATCGACAATCATTGCGCGACTGCCCGACTAATGAACGAACAGCCGTCGAAAATTTATCTCCTGCCCAATTTGATGACGGCGGGAAATCTGTTTTGTGGGTTCACAGCCACGCTCAAAATTCTTGAGGGAGCGCTGCTCCAGGCGTCCAATCCCGATGCGGCTGGTGATCTTTTTCACACCGCCATCTGGTTGGTTCTCGGAGCGTTTATTTTTGATTTTCTGGATGGGCGCCTTGCAAGACTGGGTGGGCACGAGAGTGCGTTCGGTCGCGAGTTCGATTCGCTCGCAGATATTGTCTCGTTCGGCCTTGCCCCCGCGTTGATGGTTTACCGCGTCGTGTTGCAAGAGTTCCCTCGCGCCTGTTGGATTATCGCATTCATTTATCTGGCCTGCGGTGCGCTGCGTCTGGCACGCTTCAACACCGCGGCTGCCAATCACGAAACGGTCGATGCTGATGGCAAAAAAAACTTCACCGGCTTTCCAATTCCCGCGGCTGCCGGGCTGATTGCGTCGATCACGTTGTTTCTCCTTTGGCTCGCCGAAGGTGAACATCACCTCGGCAGCTGGCGCTTCGTTCTGCCGCCGTTGTTGCTCTTCCTTTCCTTCATGATGTTCAGCCGGTTCCAATATCCGAGCTTCAAGGCGCTGAATTGGAAGACTAAGAAATCGATTCCGCGCTTTCTTGTTATCAGTCTCATCCTCATTTTCACCGTGCTGAATTACGAGTGGATGCCGGCCGTGCTTTTCCTGGCATATCTGCTTTACGGAGTGTTTCGGCCCTGGCTGTCGCGCGAATGGCGGCGCGAGATAGAAGAAGAGATCGGCGAAGAAGCGTCTGCGGAAACTCCCGAGCACGCGCCGTAGAATAGACAATCGTTCTGTAAGAGAAGCCGTCGGCTTTCCAAATCGAATGGGTGCCGTCGGTCCCAGCGGGCTCGCCGCCGGTGCACGCGTTCAGCGGTGCCGGCAAGTGACTCGGTCTTTTATTAAGTTCGTTAAATTTAGAAGGACAGCGATCCGGCGTAGTCGATAACCAGTCGACCATTGGG
>QHOJ01000047.1 GCA_003218735.1 Verrucomicrobiota bacterium | reverse complement strand
ATAACGCGGATTCTCCGCTTTTAAATACGGTCTGCCATGTTCCACCACATATCGCTTCAAAGTTGTTTCACCATCAATTAAGCCCGCCACGATATCGCCGTTCTGCACGTCTTTGCGGTCCTCCAAAATCACAATGTCTCCATCGATAATGTGTGCGCCGATCATCGAATCGCCGCGCACCCGCAAGGCAAAGGTTCGCCCGTTTTTCGAAACATTGGCAGAGCGTGCATCGAGAGAAACGTGTCCTTCAATGGTTTGCTCACTCAAAGTGGACATGCCTGCGGGAATCTGCCCATAGATCGGGACATCGGTGATCCGAACTTTCTGCACCGGTGTAATCAAGGCGCGAGCCTTGCGCGCATGCCGGCTGAGGACGCCTTTGCGCTCAAGTGCGGCAAGGTACTGCATCACCGAAGTCTGGCTCG
>QHOJ01000048.1 GCA_003218735.1 Verrucomicrobiota bacterium | reverse complement strand
TTTGTGTCAGTTTTATTTAAAAGATCGGCCTGCTCTGACCAAAGAGATGAACAGTTTCATGGCCAACAGTCCGAACGTGAATCCACCGCCAGAAGTTCTTGAATGGCTCGGGATCGAATATTTCAACGAGAAAAATTACCAAACGGCCGAAAAATATCTGAGCGCCTTGGGAAAGATCGACAATCGTGGAAGCGTGAAGCCCGACTTCTGGTTTTATCTGGGAGATGCAGCCACGAAACTGAAAAATTTGACTGAAGCGGAGGATGCTTTTGGCAAATACTTGCAGACAGCGAAAGATCCGGCGGGAAAGGCGAAAGTCTTGCTCGCGCTCGGCGCAGTTAAGATCGGCGCCCATAAACCAGACGATGCCCAGAAGATTGCAGAGGAGATTATGGCACTGCAACCGGAGGGTCGCGTGAACGCTGAGGCGCGTTTACTGGCGGGTGACGTCCAACTGGAGCGCGGAAATTTCGACGACGCGGGCAAGGCTTTCATGAGTGTCGCTTTGCTTTACGATGATCCAGCCATTACTCCTCGCGCATTGGATAAAGCCGCATCGGCATATCAACGTGCTGGCAAAGCCGATGAGGCAGATCGGCTGTCCCGGCAACTGCGCGAACGATATCCGAATTACGCCAGAGGTTAGATCGACATCTTCTCTCGCGTCCCTGTAGCCGCGTCCCTGTGCGACGCGCCGAAATCCAAACACTGTTGTCAACTCGAAACCGATCTGATTGCATTACTTCATGGCTAAACTTCGCCCGTTGCTCGCTGAATTCATTGGAACGTTCGCGCTGATCTTCGTCGGGATCGGCGCGATCAAAACCGCCGGGCACGACATCGTTGCCGTCGCCCTTGCTCACGGTCTCACCATCGCCGCCTTTGTTTCGGCTACCCTGCATATTTCCGGTGGCCAATTGAATCCGGCCGTGACCTTCGGCTTGGTCTGCGGCGGCCATATGACGTGGTCTTCGGCATTCCGCTATTGGATCGCGCAACTGCTTGGCGGAATCGCCGCCGCCTTCATTTGCCTCGGTTTGTTCGGACGCGATGTCGTGGTTACTGGCACTCCGCAACTAGCCATGAATCTCACACCCGCGCAGGGAATTTTGGTCGAAGGAATTCTGACTTTCTTTCTTGTATTCGTGGTCCACGGCACGGCAGTGGATCCACGCGGGCGCGGTTTGGCAGGTTTTGCCATTGGAGCGACCATCACCCTCGACATCCTGTTTGGAGGTCCGCTTACGGGCGCTGCCATGAATCCCGCACGAGTATTTGGTCCGGCGGTCGCGGCCAATTTTTGGCATGACCATTATGTTTACTGGGTTGGACCGTTTGTCGGCGGAGCGCTCGGCGGTCTTGTTTATCGGATCTTCATCGAACGGAAATCTGCAGCGCCAACGGAGTAGGCGTAAGAGCAAATGTTGTAGCGCGAATGTTATCCGTGGCCAGGGTCAGCGACCCCGGTTAGAGCAAGGGTTTCGATCGGGAGCGGCGCGAGGAATTCTTTTGTCTTCTCGATTTCCAAAACCGGTCGCGCCAAATGCGCGACGAGGAAACTCGCATCGGGTGTAGGTGCAATTCCGGCTTGGGCGATAATTTCACATTTAGCCAACTGTTCGATCACACGCGAAACCTTCGACGTAAGATCTTGATCGTCGGTAAATTGGATCGTGCAAACGCCCGGCGCAGTGGCTTCGACATAGGGTGAAAGCGTGAATCCATAATGAAGCAGAATTTCATCGATTAATTTTTCTTGCGATTGAGCGCGTGTTTTCACAATGAGGCTCAGACATCGCCCCAACCCCTGACTCGGCGTCATCCCTGTGCGCACGCCGACCTTTTCAGCAGGCTCGTTGAGTTGAATAATGACTGCTCTTTTCTCATTATCATCGAGCAGCGCGACCGGCTTTGGGCGCAACTCCGGTTGATGACGGATTGCAGCCTGTAAATAAAAGTTCGGCAGATAAATTGTTGCAAACATCAGTTCGCCTTCGCTCTCTCGTTTCCAAGCTGATGGAGATGCGATCGTTGGACGTGAATTTTCAGCCGCGAAATCGCGTCTCCTTTTTGAAAAGTTTCAAGCGTCCAGGAATTTTCGAGAACAATTTTCAGTTGCGCGCTGCTCACCATGCTGCGGCGAGTGAGGATCAGACATGCAATGGGTGCCGATTCCACCAATCGCTGCAGACGATACCAGGTCGTCTGCGGAATTTTTAAGTCTTCTGGTGGATTGAGGACAAGATCGATAATCACCAGCGGAAAATTGCCATCGCGCAACAGCAGATCGGCCGCTTTGATCGTTTTGAGAGCTGTAGTGCAACGCACCCAAAAAAGATTGCGCAAAATGGCATTTCCGAGCGGTTGAGGATCGAACGAATCGTGGCCATCGATCAACGCGAGGAAAAAATGATCGCGATTTGCGACTTGAAGGAGCGACTGAATGAGCGATGCACTTCCCGCGCTTATTTGCGGGGTGGTCAATTCCGTGATGGCGCCTTTGGGCAAGCCACCGCCGATTGCTTGATCGAGAAAAGATAAACCTGTAGCTAAACGCGTCGCAGCAGAGACAGGCACATTAGGGAAACGTTCGGCTAAAAGTTTCCGAAGATCGACAACAGAGCGAGCTGGGAAGCCGCGACGTGGACGGGCAGACCGAGAGGTCGAGTGAGCGGGAGCGAACGAGTCAATGGCGCCGGCGGGAGTCGAGTGACCTAGACGGGGAGCCGACCCGG
>QHOJ01000045.1 GCA_003218735.1 Verrucomicrobiota bacterium | reverse complement strand
CAGGCAGGTCAGCTTTCAGGAGATACCCGTGATCATCCTCGCTGATATCAACCTCCGGTGACCAATCTGCGACCGCCAGGCTGGGGATCTCGCCACTGCCCATTCTGTTCGGAAACCCGACCGAGAAGAATCGATTGAAGGGATTTTGCGCTTCCTCCATCTCTCTCAGCGGATTCCATGTTATTACTTTATTCAATGTATTCATTTATTTTACCTTTCTGGATTGAGTTAAAGCCGTGTTGGTGCATAGCGCTAACCGCTTATTGTCAGAGTCGACCCTAATCTTGCGCATGTTGAGGAGCAGCCCGGTGGAAGGCGAACGCGTGGACACTTCGCCGCGACTGCGAAGTATTCCAAAGCCTCACGCATTTTCCACGGTCGTTTTCTGCGGTTTGAGGATTTTTTCGAGCAAGGCTATGCGATCCGGCATAACACGCTGCAAATGGTAAACTACCAGACCCGGCGACGTTGCCTGCCCTGCAATCCTCACGTTGATGTCTTCGCTCATTTCTGCGTCGGGCATCAGCGACGACACAACCGCTTTGGCTCCAGCGCATAAACAGACTTGCCCAGGAAGCAGCTATAGAGAACGTTGGAGTCGGCTCTGACGATCTAAAGGATAAAAACCAATGCGAAAACGAATCAGTTCTCACCCGCAGCGAGAAAGCCCGTCAGCGAATACCGGCTGGCTCGACTTGGAAGCACTAGCCCGAGTCGAAGTCACATCGGAAGACGCGGCGCATCCGATTGAATCGGCGCTGTTGCCTATTGGCGCAACAGGGTGGCGCGCGGAAAGCCCAGGAGAACAGACGATCCGCCTCCTCTTCGAAGCGCCGCAGAGGCTCAGGCGCATCCGCCTGCTGTTTCGAGAGGAGAAGGAGGCGCGCACGCAGGAGTTCGTCCTGCGCTGGTCGCCAACGGGAGACGGCTCATCGCGCGATGTCGTGCGCCAGCAGTATCACTTCAGCCCATCGGGCGCCACAGAGGAGCTCGAGGAATACCGAGTCGAGTTGGAAGACGTGGCTGCCTTGGAACTTACCATCATCCCGAACCTGAGTGGCGGCTCATACGCCTCACTCGCGCAATTGCGCCTTGCGGGCAGTGGTGAATAGCTGGCAAAGCTGACTGTTCAATCGCGGGACTGGATATTGTCGACGCGTGGACACAAAAACCATGGCTGATCGGAAGAACAAACTTGTCGCAATAGGCAGGCAGGGGTAAGCTTGACTTGGGATGTTGTGTGAATCCCTAGTAGGCGAAGATTCAAAACTTCTCGCGCAAGCGCACGCAAAGGACTCTCAGCCCCACAAGCGCTGGGCGCAAGCCAGTTGTGGCGCCAGAGCGAGTACAGACGATCTGCGAGCTAATAGCGCACGGACTGCGCTCGTCTCGCGGACGTCCCTTTCTGGCCGCTCCGGATTGAGAGTGGCGAGGACAGGCAGTTGAGATTCGTTGAATCCCTTCCGAGTCTGGAACTCGCACGACAAGAAAGGGTCAATCTTTCGGAAAATACGCCCAGACCGTACTCACCGACCATGTAAATTACAGAGGTCCTTCGGACAGGGCAAAATAGAAAGACTACGTCATGAGAAAATTAACCCCGACTCTTACGCAAAGCGGACTGCTGGCCGTGTTGCTGCAACGCCAGCGCTACAAAATACGCCAGTTGGCCTGGCGTCGTGCACAACGCAACCAGATGCGCGCCGCCTTTTGAAGTACCCTCACCTGGCCGTGGCGAGCGCTTACTGCACCCGTGCCCGTACGCCATTCGCGCCGAGCACTTCGTCGGATACCTCCAGCGCCGATGTTAAATCTTTTACCGAGGCCGATTGCCATGTCTCATCCAATCCACACGTACACCGAACTCCAGCAACAGATTCACGACGATCTGCGGGTCCAACACCCCGAATGGGTCAAGCCAAATGGCGAATCCCCCATATGCGATTCGTACGAGACGTGTCTCACGAAAATGCTCGACACTTTGACGCCAAGGGGATCCAACGAGTCTATCGTTCCTCCTCATCGCGCACTGGAACACGCAGTAACTGGAAGCTAAAGACTTATGGAATATGTTTTAAAACTAGTTGGAGCTATTCTTTATTCTGTCTGGGGATAACCTACTTAGGGCTCGAGAGCAAGTCACCAGGACACACGCCAGTCTGCGACAGGTCGAGATCAGAAGTCGGGAATTCTTCCCATGTATTCTATCGTAAGCCGCTTACGATGCATGCGGGTCAAGGGCGTAGGCGAATTTTAGGGGACAAGCACTGCAAATTGCCGGCGGGCCAACCTGTTTTTTCCTAAAGCGGGCTTCGTGCAGATTCTATCTTCGGGCAAGTCCGGGACACCACCGTGCAAATCTGGACAGTTGAAGAAGGATTTGGGATTAGAAGCGAGTTCTCTCAGACATGCTGCGCGGCTAATAATTTTCGAGATCATGAGGTCCTTCTTCCTTGGTTCAAAGGGGCAGGCGACTAAGTTAGCCGCCTCGCACTGGGGCAAACGCACGGACCGTTCCGCACGCTCACCGTCAGTGTCAGAGCATTAAGCCACTTTAACTTGGATAGCTTTTGATTTTGGTGTCGTCGTTGTCGGGAGATGCACTTTTAGCACGCCGTCGCGGAACTCCGCCGTCA
>QHOJ01000046.1 GCA_003218735.1 Verrucomicrobiota bacterium | reverse complement strand
AAAGAGACGCCACCACCGCGAGGCACGCTGAAGGCATTCTCCTACGAGGTTTAACGGCACATGCATCTAATTCAATTCCGCGAAATACTGCGAGATGCTGAAGTCGCGTATGCAATTCATCCTATCGTGCGCAAGTACCTCTTAACTGCGAAAGACACGACCAAAGCCCTGATCGCATGCGGCGTGCCGCGGGCCGCCAATGTAGCTCAGATCGCCACCGGCAGATTCCTCAACATTGATCTGCCCTCTCTTCAGAATGTCTAAGCGCAGCGCAACATCGATCTTCAGATATGCCCAAACAAAAACACAAGCATGACTTCGGTGGCAGTCGCTCGATTCCAAAGCGGGACAGGCCGCGATCGAAAAGTGCTTCTCCGAAGCAACGCAAACAACTAGCTCACAATGCCCCTGTCCGACGGGCTGCGGGCAAATTTCGCGAATGATCACTGCGCAGTGGAAATGTCGTGATTCAAGCGCGTGTTCTCGTCCAGTCTCACCCGCGAGCGGCCAGAAAGGACGGGCGCGCGAGACGAGCGGAGTCGCTATGAGAGTCCGGTAACCAAACATGGAACCAATCGTCCAACAAAGTAGCGCGATTTATTTCAAGCGACATAAAGGCTCTAAATCTCGAGCTGCGCTTTTCCGGCAGCTTCGCGCTTCACTCGCAAATCAGACCCACGATGTTAAGCAGCAGACCTTCGGCAACGCTCACATCGCGCAAGGGCTTCGATCAGGACAACTGTGGCTGAGAGGGCTCGAAGTTTAGTATGCGCGCGGCGATGCGACACGCAAGCGGGGTTAGACATACCGCTTCGCAAGGTGAAACGAACAAACGAAGCGCAGCCCGATCCTCTGATCAGGAAGTGATGCGACATCTGTCGCGCTCTCAGATTTTTAAAGATTACGAACGGGCTTTCAGCGAAGCCACGGGTTTACCGCTGAATATTCGAGGACACGATTCATGGTCGCCTGCACACCATGGAAAAGAGGATCGCGATTCACTCGCGTCAATTCTGGCTCGTTTCAACAAGGCTCGCGCCGCATGCTTAAGGGCCCAAACCGACGCATCTCGAGAACCGAACTCGACAAAGCGCACCGTTACCTGGTTTGCGGGACTCTCCGAAAGTGCAGTGCCGGTGTACGTAGGGGATCATATTCTTGGTTTTCTCGAGACGGGCGAAGTGATGCTC
>QHOJ01000044.1 GCA_003218735.1 Verrucomicrobiota bacterium | reverse complement strand
GAGCAGGCTACTCCGTCGGCTTGTTTGTCGATCAAAGAGAAAATCGGCGCTATGTGCGCTACATCGCTCCAAAGCGTCTTTTAAATTGTTTTGCCTATACCTGCTCGTTTTCGGTTAGCGCCGCGTGCGCCGGAGCAACTACGATCAATATCGATCTTTCCAAGAAATCGCTGGCGCGCGGTCGAGAGAATTTTGCCCTCAACAGCCTGCCGACGGTTGACCATCGTTTCATTGCCGACGACGTGATGGCGGTGTTGCCGCGGCTCGCGCGCAAAGGAGAGAAATTCGATATGATCATTCTCGATCCGCCGACCTTTTCGCGTTCAGCCGGCGGTAAGACTTTTCATGTGGAAAACGATTTTGAGAAACTGCTCGTCAGCGCGCTCGAGCTAACGGAGCGAGATGGCCACATCCTCGTTTCGACAAATTGCTCCGCCTTGCGCGAGCACGCGCTCGAAGTCATGGCTCGCTATGGCCTTAAAGCAGGGCGACGTGCAGGAATATTCCATCGACAACCGCCTCTGCCTGATTTTCCCATAGGAGTGGGCGCGAGTTCGATTTGGGTGATTTTGCGTTAATCAAATTCGTGCGCGCAAGCATTGATTAGAATCCGAATCATTATGGAATATGGACCAATCATCAGCAAGACTTGAAGAATTCCCGGAACGTGGATTATCCTGGGCAAAAGAGCAGTTCGAAACGGTTCTCAGTCAGACTGAGGATTACGTGCGGCAAAAGCCGGGCCAGTCGCTCTTGTACGCATTTATAGTCGGTTACATTTTGAATCGGCTGCCGATTGGCCGAATCGTGGGCGGTCTGCTTCGGCTTCTCGCAGTCGCATTGAAGCCAGCAATTTTGATTTACGGCGCCACAAAATTGTATCGGTCGACGCAGGAAGAAGAAACGTAAAATCGTTAAATTGTTGAATCGGCTCGACGTTTTAACGGTTCAGCTTTCTAACGTTCAATTAGTCTTCAAGTGTGAAACCGACTTTTAGTGTCACTTGCCAGTGACCGACCTTGCCGTCTTCGATATATCCGCGCGTTTCGGCAACCTCAAACCAACGCATATTGCGAACTGTTTTCTGGGCACGCGCCAGCGCATTTTTTATCGCTTCTTCAAATCCATTGGGCGAGGAGCCGACCAATTCAATCTTTTTGTAAGTATGATCAGACATGTGCGCATTATTTGCTGAGGGCACTATGGAAAACAATAAAAAGCGCACGCTCCGCCATTTAGAGGACGCCTGTGTGGCTGCTTGTCAGGCAGCGATTGGTCGAAGATTGACAATTTGCTTTACAAACGATGCCTCGTTTAGGCAGCCTCGACGATGTGGCAAGAAGTGTTGTGCCTTTTTTATTGCTCCTGATTGCTTTTTCTTTTGCTCGCGCTCAGGATCAAGAGAGCAAGCTTGTCGAGCGCCTCCTCAAGCCCGACATGACTTTGCAGAATACTGCGCAGAACAAAAAGTTCATCGCCGATGGCGCGTCCATAAATAAAAAGGCAACCGTTGGCACATTTTATTTTCAGGAGAAATCCAATTCCAGGAGCTTTTCCAACACGCGCGAATTTTCTGCGAGACAGTTCAATTCTGAAGCTTTTCAAGGCACGCGCGCGGCGTCCGGTATTTCGTCGCAGCAACCGATCGGAAACTCAAAGCTGAGTTATTCAACCCGAACCGCTCGCGTCCGCGATGCGCACGACGCTGACAAAGCGGCGACCAGCCAAGCCTTCGCCGAGAACCGCCCATTTCTCGGTCAGGGCAAAAGCCAAAAGGCGCTTAACCGCAAAAACGCTCCACTCACGATTGAGCAAGTGCGGGAGTTGCTGAACAAAAACAAGTAGCGCACCGAGCCGGTGCACTATTCCTTGAGGAATCATGCAACCGGAAGAAGCCCTCGCCTTTTTAAAGCAAGGCGCGGCGCAGATTATTCGCGAGAATGAACTACGCGAAAAACTCGCGCTCGGGCGGCCGCTAAGGATAAAGCTCGGCGTTGATCCAACCACCTCTGACATTCATCTGGGCCACAGCGTCGTTTTGCGAAAACTGAGGCAGTTTCAGGATTTGGGGCATCAGGCGGTTCTTATCATCGGCGATTTCACCGGGATGATCGGCGACCCGAGCGGCCGCTCCGCGACGCGACCACAATTGACGCACAAAAAAGTGATGGCGAATGCTGTAAGCTATCGGGAGCAGGCGTTCAAGATTCTCGATCCGGCGCGCACCGAAACGGTTTGCAATGGCGATTGGTTCCGGACGATGTCGTTCGAAGACGTCATTCGACTGAACAGCCGGGTGACACTGCAACAAATGTTACAGCGCGAAGATTTCCGGGACCGCATCGATAAGCAACAGGCGATCCGCGCCCACGAAATTCAGTATCCAATTATGCAAGGTTGGGACTCAGTCATGGTGAAGGCGGATGTCGAGCTCGGCGGGACCGATCAGCTTTTCAATATTCTGGTGGGACGTGAGTTCCAGAAAGAAGAAGGCTTGCCACAGCAGGTCGTTTTTCTCCTTCCGATTCTGGAAGGTTTGGATGGCTCCAAGAAGATGAGCAAAAGCCTCGGCAATTTTGTTGGAATCAGCGAGCCCGCTGCAGACATGTTCGGAAAGCTGATGAGCATCTCAGATGAATTGATGGCGCGCTATTACCCATTATTGCTTAGGCGTCAGCTCCGCGAAGGCACGAATCCGTTTGAAGCCAAAAAGCAGCTCGCATTTGAAATTGTGCAGACCTATCACTCGCCCGCGGTCGCACAACAAAATCTCAAGGAATGGAACATTCGTTTCAGCAAACGTGATTTGGAACATGCCGACCTGCCGGAATTTTCAGTGGCTG
>QHOJ01000043.1 GCA_003218735.1 Verrucomicrobiota bacterium | reverse complement strand
TTTACTAAACGGATTTCCAAGGATGCGACCTGCGGGCGAAGAATCCTGTTCGCCGGTTCGAGATCATTTCGACGGCGCGTTTGCCGCGCGGCTCACCGATACCGGATAGTCGTAATGTTGCCAAGGAAGCTTAGGTTGCATCTCGCGTGGCCAGTGGAATCATAACCCTCTTATGCACGACCCTCGTTTCGACAGTCTGGCAAACCTACTTTTCGAATATTCCATCGGACTCAAACGCAACGAAACCGTCTTGATCGAAGCATTCGACGTTCCCGATGAAATGACGGTCGCGCTCGTTCGTGCGGCGCAAAAAGCCGGAGGAGTTCCTTATGTGGAAACATATCATGCGCGCGTGAGCCGCGCGCTGGCACTCGAAGCCTCCGATCGACAGCTAAATCTATTGGCGCGCCATGAACTGGCACGAATGAAAAAAATGGACGCGTATATCGCTCTGCGGGGCAGCAACAACATCACGGAATTATCTGATGTGCCAGCGGCAAAGATGAAATTGCTCGCGAAGAAAATGCGCCCGGTGCAGGACCAGCGAGTAAAAAAAACGAAGTGGGTGGTCTTACGCTGGCCGACCCCGTCAATGGCACAGCTTGCCGGGATGAGCACAGAGGCTTTTGAGGACTTTTACTTCGAAGTCTGCACCCTGGACTATCGCAAATTGCAGCCCGGTATGAAGGCGCTCAAGCGGTTGATGGAAAAGACGGATCGAGTGGAAATTAAGGGACCGGATACCGACTTCCGCTTTAGCATAAAGGGGATTCCGGCCGTGATCTGCGGTGGCGATCGCAATATTCCCGATGGCGAGGTTTTCAGTTGCCCGGTGAGAGATTCCGTTCAGGGTCATGTTACGTTTAACGCTCCCAGCATTTATCAAAGCATCGGTTTCGATGGAATCCGTCTTGAATTTAAGGATGGAAAAATCGTCGATGCGACGAGCAACGAAACGAAAAAGCTTAATAGGATTCTCGATTCAGATCCGGGTGCCCGTTATATTGGCGAATTCTCGCTCGGATTTAATCCGTACGTCTTGCAACCCATGCGCGATATATTGTTCGACGAGAAAATTGCCGGCTCGTTTCATCTTACTCCGGGACAGGCGTATGAAGAAGCCGACAATGGGAACCGAAGCCAGGTTCACTGGGACATGGTAAGCATTCAACGTTCAGAATACGGCGGTGGCGAAATTTATTTCGACGGTAAGTTGATCCGCCGCGATGGCGAATTTTTACCGGAGCCGCTGCAATCACTCAATCGGGGCCGGTTCGTCAAGCGGCGCTAAGACCGATACCCACCGCTTCGGACTGCGGACTTGGGGCCAAAATGCACCGAGGTCAAGGGCGCCGAGCGCCTTGGCATCGCTCTTACGATTCTTCCGGCGTGGTCCCAACGGCATCGAGTTTCAATATCTCGCCACCGCCGTTGCCGGTAAGTCGCCCGCTCGCGATATCAAAGACAGGTGCTTCTTCGATGGCGCTGGGGTCGGCGCCAGCCAACTGCACGGAAACGTGCCTGGAAGTCGAATTGAGAACGACCCCCGTTATTTCAAAACTCGACGAAAATTCCACCTTTGCCATTTGGAAGTCTGCGGTAACCTGCACATGGGCCTGTCCTTGCTCCGACGGAGCAAGCTGGACACCGACCGAAGGGTCTGAACTCGAAACCGTCTGCAAGGCTGTAGCCTCGAATGAAGACGAAGCGATGGCGACTGGTTGCTGCTGCTGATGCGCCGATTTGATAAGCCGGACTGTTCCGAGACCAGAGTCTGCAGACTGAATTTCCGCGATTTCGAATGTCACTTGCGGATGCATATCGGGTTGCGGACGTTGCGATGGGGCAAGGCGCATCGTTACGATTTTTGACGCGGGCCGCACTTGCACGGCACGCACCTTGAAGGCCGGTGTCAGTTGTATAGAGACGATTTCGAAGGAGAAAGTGAGCTGTACAGCTGTGCGCGCGGCAGGAGCATAACGCGGCATGTCCGCGGCGGCTGGGACTTCGGTCGGTTCAGATTGTTGAGACATGATTACAGGTGTGATTGTTCGTGAAGATACAGGTTCGTTGGAAATAGCATTTGGAGAATAAAATGGGCCAACAGCGAGCACAGGCATCTGACCCAGCGTTTCTGCTGGCTCTGGCACTTGCGGAATCGGTTGCTCTTGGTCGATAGCTTCGACCTGGGGCTCTTCAACTGGCTCCACAGCGGATGTTGCACCCACCTGAGGGACCGCAGGCATTTCGCCGAACGTTGGCGCTGGCTCTGGCTCCTGCGGAATCGGTTGCTCTTGGTCGATAGCTTCGACCTGGGGCTCTTCAACTGGCCCCACAGCGGATGTTGCGCCCACCTGAGGGACCGCAGGCATTTCACCGAGCGTTGGGGCTGGCGGAATACTCGGCCATGAAACCTCAGCCGTTTGTGCGACAACTGAACCGGCTGAAGCCCGAGACACCGGCTTGGCCTCCCGCAGTGCCTGACGATCTGCTTCCGCCTTTTGATAAGCGGGCGCTTTAAAGGCTTTCTCTCTCAAATCTGCCAACCCATCAAAAGCACCGCTCGGCCTCGCTAAAGGCAGTGCCGTCCGCCGCAACGCCGTTAATTGTAGCGAAACCTCGCGTGGCCCGCCAAACAACTGACTGGGTAGCGCAGCCTTCTTTTCCCCG
>QHOJ01000167.1:11134-14972 GCA_003218735.1 Verrucomicrobiota bacterium | reverse complement strand
GACGCCAGGTGTCGCTGGGGCGTGACGGGGCGTGCAGGCGTCGGCCGGGCAGCAGGTTGTTGCGCGAGTTGTTTCGGAGGCGGAGAGGGATGAGCCGCCGCCGTTGGTTTGGGAGCGATGCGTTGCGCTGGAGTCGGCGCAACTGCAGTAGGCGCAAACCAATGCCATACCAGGTAACCTACAATCACAATGGAGACGAGACCCAATAGCACTTTCATGGCGGTGGTTATTCAATCAACGGCGCGCTGGCGGCGATAGCTGCCGCTTAGATTTTGGCAAGGATCGTGACCCAATAGCGAAGTTGGTTGATGTTCACACCGATCATATCTGAACTGAGCAAGACTTCAACGCGCATCTCGACCCTTTCAGATTCATCGTCCCAGTCAGCCTCGACTGAAACGATGTGGACCGTGAAGCCCGCCGGCGCCCCCTGTATATCCACCCTCTGCAAAGACACGGAAGCCGTACCGATCGCCCGATAAAATTGCGGGCGGGGAAGAGTAGGTCCCACCAGGAAAGTCCATGTCTCGGTCGTCTGCTCCTGGGTACGGGTGAGAGACATTTGCAGATTGGCAATCCCAGTGCAGGTGAACAGGCGATTCGCTCCATCGGGTCCGGTCACAACGGCTTCCAAAACTTGTTCTCCGATGGTGTTTGTGGCAGGCATGTTGCTCGGTCTTCGAAAAATTCGATTGAAGTGTCTGCTACTGAAAAAGAGCTGTCAATGCACTCGTGCCGATTCATTATGATGAATCAACAGGCCATCTCCAAAATGAAAGAGCGTTACTTCGATGATTTGAAAGTGGGTGATCGCTTCAAGTCTGAACCGCTCGAAGTGACAGTGAAACAGGTGATCGAGTTCGCTCACAAATTTGATCCGCAAATGTTTCATCTCACCCGCAAAAGTGCAGAGCGAACAATTTTCAAAGGTTTAGTGGCGAGTGGCTGGCATACGGCAGCAATGACCATGAGGCTGTTTGTGCAGACACTGAACTTTGCCGAAGGCGCGATTGGGTTGGGGGTGGATGAATTGCGCTGGCCTAATCCGGTGCGGCCTGGCGACGTATTGCAGGTTGAGACCGAGATTGTCGATCTGCGGCTTTCGCGCTCCAAACCAAACTGCGGAATCCTTCGCCTCCGCAACGTGACGACAAATCAGCGCGGCGAAATCGTGCAGACGATGTTCGCAAGCGCGATGGTGCCGCGCCACGCGGGGAGATAAACAGGCAAGACTACAAAACCACGGACCTTAGACCACAAGACAACAGAGAGCAAAGATATGAGAGACTACACGAAAATTGAAGCTTGGAGACTGGCGGATGATTTGACCGTTGCAGTCTATGAATGCACGCGATCCTTTCCCAAAGAGGAAATATATGGCTAACCAGCCGACTGCGCCGGGCTTCTTATTCAGTTCCGGCCAACATCGTCGAGGGAGCCTCGCGAGAGAGTAAGAAGGATTACCTCCACTTTCTTTATATTGCGCGTGGTTCGTTATCGGAGACTCAATATTTTATCCACCTCGCACAGCGACTCGATTATTTGTCATCCGAAGAGGCTGAAGCGCTGCGGCAACAAACGAAGGTAACATTTGCCTGCTTACACGGCCTGATTTAGGCAGTCGAGAAAGAAGCCGGAAAATTGAGCAAACTGGTCGCGACCGCCAGCAGCTTGATAGTGATTGGGCTTATGCGCTGGTCAAGTGGTCAGTTGTCCGTTGTCTCGTTAGTCCCTTTCAGCGATTGAGCAGTTCCGTCATCGCTTTCGGATAACGCGACCCGACAAAAGCATCTTCCGGCGCCACTTAATCAATGCGCGCGAGATCGACGCTTGTAAGATCGACATCGAGTGCGCCGACATTTTCCTGCAAGTATTTGCGATGTTTCGTGCCGGGGATTGGAATGATGTCGTCACCCTGTGCCAGCACTCATGCGAGCGCGAGCTGCGCCGGCGTGCATTTTTTCTCGCGCGCAAGCTCTCCGACGCGAGCGACGAGATCGAGATTAGGCTGGAAATTTTCGCCTTGAAACCGCGGCATGGTACGTTGGTAATCATCTTCTGGCAGGTTCTTCGGGGCTTTTTACGTCCAAATTTTCGCTGTTTCAGGTTTATACCTTCCGTTCTCTCTAATTTTCGGTTGTCATCTTGATTGTAGTTGCGAAATCGTGCGGTAATGGAGCTTCGAAGTTTTTCCATTCGCCGGTCTTTGGATGTCGAAGCCCAAGTTTCCAGGCGTGCAGCATTTGTCGCGGGAAATTTTTTGCTGAGCGCGCAGCATAGACTTTATCGCCAAGGACCGGGTGCCCGAGATGATGAAGATGCACACGAATCTGATGGGTGCGTCCGCTATGCAATCGGCATTCGACCAGGCTCGCCTGATCTCGTGAGCGAATGACTCGGTACTCAGTTTTGGCCGGGCGTCCACGCGAGGAAGTCACGCTCATTCGTTGTCGATGGACGGGATGTCGTCCGATTTTTTCTTCGATCGTGCCGGCTTCTTTGCGTAATTTGCCGCCGACGAGTGCAAGATAAATCTTTTCGATCGTGCGCTCTGCAAATTGCCTCGACAGTTCTCGATGCGCCTCATCGTTTTTCGCGACGACAAGACAGCCGCTCGTCTCTTTGTCGAGACGGTGAACGATTCCGGGCCGTTCTTTCCCGCCGATTCCTGAGAGCGTCGTGCAATGGCCAAGCAACGCGTTGACCAATGTATGTTGGCGATGACCCGCGCCCGGATGTACCACGAGCCCGGCTGGTTTATTGATGACGATCATATCCTTGTCTTCGAAAAGGATCTCGAGCGGAATCCGCTCCGGTTGATTGTCGAGCTTCGCGAGCGGCGGCTCGGTTAATTCGATTTTATCTCCGGTGCGCACGAGATAACGAGCCCGGGTTGCGGCGCCGTTAAGCGTAACAAATCCAGTGCGAATCAGTTGCTGAACCCGTGAGCGCGAATATTCCGGAAGGTTGTCTGCTAAAAAACGATCGAGGCGAACATGGGCCTCTTTTTTTGGCACGATCAAGTGGGCGTTTGTTGAGCTTTTCACAGGCGCTTTCAAATGGTTGTCGCCAGCTCGTTGCTTGGAAGTTTCTGAATGTTACAGTCGATTTCGATGGCTGTTGAAGGGACTTCGCGATGATCCAAACATGCCCAGCCTGCGGTGCGGCGATCGATACAACCGACGCGGAGCCGCTGGCGCGTGTGATCTGTCCGGATTGCGCTAAGGAAACGCGGGCGGAACGAACGTTCGATCATTTTGTTTTACTTGAGACTCTTAGTGTTGGCGGCATGGGTACGGTTTTTAAGGCGCGTGATACGCTGCTGGATCGCTTCGTGGCGCTGAAACTGTTGCGCAGGGATCTTAGCGGCGAAAGCAACCACGCCTCTCGATTGCAGCAGGAGGCACGCGTGGCTGCCTCCATCAACCATCCCAATGTTATACAGGTCTTCTCCTCCGGGACCGATCACGGACAATTTTATGTTGTGATGGAACTCGTTAATCGCGGAAGTCTGGATGACCTTATCGAGCAACGGAATCGGCTTCCGGAGGAACAGGTGCTTGAATTCGGTATTCAAGTCGCAAAAGGACTGCGGGCGGCGCATCGCCAGGGTCTTATTCATCGGGACGTCAAGCCAGCGAATATTTTGTTTATAGATGAAGAAACAACGAAAATCAGCGACTTCGGTCTGGCGAGCGCCGCCGCGGAACGAACTAAAAGAGACGAGATTTGGGGCACGCCATATTATGTCGCGCCGGAGCGGTTAAACAACGGACCGGAAGACTTCCGCACTGACATCTACGGTCTGGGCGCAACACTTTTTCATGCCATTACAGGC
>QHOJ01000167.1:0-11116 GCA_003218735.1 Verrucomicrobiota bacterium | reverse complement strand
GCGCCGGAAGTTTCTCAGGCCACAGCCACCGTTCTCGAGCGGATGATCGCACCTGATCCGGCTCAACGCTTTTCGTCTTACGACGAGCTGGTGTCGGAAATGGAGCACGCGCAGCACTCTCTCAAGGGTCGGGAAGATCTCGCTGTTGGCCGCGGCCGATGGCCGCGGTGGGCTTTGGCTGGTGTTGTTGTGTTCATCATGTCCCTGGCGATGGCAGTCCTTTTTCTTGCTCGCACACCGCGCGCGCATGTTGCGACCAGCGCATTGCCGACCGCATCGGTTGCGTCGGTCAAGCTCAATGCGAAGGACAAAAGCCCACCGCGTCGTGCGGTAAATCCACAACCAGCAAATGCTACCCGCGCGGAAAACGAAAAAAAGGTCCTCGGCCTTGAGACCGCTCCATGGAACGCAGCGCTCGCCAATTACAGAGAGAAGATCGCTCTTTATGATTTCGCCGCTGCCAGGGACACGATTAAGGATGTACAACTGAACGACGCGTCGCTGAAACAGGCGCAGGAAGCAACAGCAAAAAGAGCGCAATGGCTGATCGATTGGAAAAACAACCTGATTGGTGACATTAATCGCGCGCATTTTTCCGGCGCAATTTCAGACAGTAGCGGGGCCAAATATACAGGCATAGCCGGCGCGACCGATCAGAGCCTTAGTTTGAAGCTTCGGTACGGCATCGCACGAGTTGCGTGGAGAGAACTTTCGCCGAAGACCCTGCTCATGGTTTCTACTTCATTCGTCAAACCAAACGCGCCCGACACGCCGGATCGACAATGGCGCTGCGCCGTTTTTGCGAGCGAGTTCGGCCAAACGGAGGTTGCGCGACAATTGGCGGAGGCGGCCGCGAAGGTCAACTACCAGTATCACGAGCAGATTTCGCAGCTCTTTCCGTCCCCTCCACAATTTCGTTAGATCAAAGATAGGCGGGTGAGTTTCTTGTCCGGTCGATGCCTGTATTGAGGAAGATCGTTGATTTTGCTGGTGAAGCTCTGGATCGAGACGAGATTTGCAGCCCGCTCAAGATGAACGAATTGCAAATTCGGGAGTCAGATTTAGACGAACCGTTGCCATAATCGATTTTCACGCGACCTTTTCGATTCGCGAGTATGGAGCATAACCCGCCACCGCCATTTCCTTCGCCGGAAGAGCTGAAAACGAAGATCACGGAGTTTATGAAGTCGAACTTCGGCGATCGCGTCTCGGTTGCGACCTTTACCCAACCAGAGCCTGCTGCCATGGATGAACCGCCGCCACCGAAAACCAGCGGTGAAGAATTCGTTTTTGATTTTCTTCCGCGCGACATTAAGGCGCATCTCGACCGCTTTGTAATCAAACAGGACGAAGCCAAGAAGGTGCTCTCGATCGCGGTTTGCGATCATTACAATCACGCCAATTATCTTCGCCGGCTTGAGAAGGAAGATGCGGCCAGGGCAGAGGAAACCGAATACGCAAAGCAAAATGTGATCCTGGTAGGGCCGACCGGCGTTGGAAAAACTTATCTGATCAAGCACATCGCCGAACTGATCAAAGTTCCATTCGTAAAAGCGGACGCCACGAAGTTTAGCGAGACCGGTTACGTCGGCGGCGACGTGGAGGATCTCGTGCGCGAGCTTGTCCAGAAAGCAGATGGCGACGTCAACCTCGCGCAATTCGGAATTATCTATATCGATGAGATCGATAAGATTGCGTCGGCCGCAAATTTGATCGGTCGTGACGTGAGTGGACGCGGGGTCCAGACGACTTTGCTCAAGTTAATGGAAGAGACCGAGGTGCCGGTCCGGAGCATGAATGATCTTCAGGCGCAATTGCAGGCCGCTTTCGAATTCCAGAAACGTGGCAAGGCCAAGCGGGAAACGATTAATACGCGGCATATTCTCTTCGTGGTGAGCGGCGCGTTCGAACGATTGAAGCAGCAGGTCTCGCGGCGCATCTCACAGGGCCAGATCGGATTTAGCGCTGAGCCGGTCAAGGTGATGGACAACGAATTATTTCAATTCGTCACGACGCAGGATTTCGTCGAGTACGGATTTGAACCTGAGTTTATCGGTCGTCTGCCAGTGCGCGTGGTCTGCGAGGACCTGGATGCCAACGATCTTTACAAAATCATGAAATTTTCTGAAGGCAGCTTGCTTCGGCAATACGAACGGGCCTTTCGCGCCTACGGGATTGAGATCAGCTTTGATGACGAAGCCTTACGGCTGATTGCCGACGCTGCGGCGAAAGAAAAAACGGGCGCCCGCGGATTGTTGACCGTGTTCGAGAAGCTATTTCGCGATTACAAATATTACCTGGCCGGATCCGGTTTGAGCCAGTTGCGAGTTACGGCCGAACTGGTGCGTGAGCCGAAGCGGGTGCTCGATCGGTTGATGGCCGAGGGACACAAGATCGAGGCGCAAACTCTCGAAGCCGATGTGCGTCAGTTCACCGAGAAATTCAGAAATGAGCATGGATTGGAGGTTATTTTCGACGAGACAGCAGTGCGGCGTTTGGTTGAACGCGCGCAGGCCGAGCGGATGACTGTGACCGATCTTTGCGCCCATTTGTTTAAGGACTACCAATTTGGGTTGAATCTGATTAAAAAGAACACTGGTCGAAAAGAGTTTGTGCTTAATGCTGAGGCTATCGATGCGCCGGATAAATTTTTGAGCGATCTGGTGGTGCAATCGTATTATCCAATTGCAGCGGCGCAAAAAGCCTGATTGCCAATGAAACGGTCGCTGGTCACTACAGTCATCGTTGGCGTTGCTGTTGCCGGAATCGTCTGCGCACTGCATGCCAATGGATTGATCTTGCGTTTTGAGCGAGCTGCGATCGCGCGTATTTCTGATTACGCCGGGGCCACTAGAGTCGTCAGCGAGAAGTGGCAGTACGTCTTTGTCCCACTGCTCGCCCTTGGTGTTGCCTGGCTAGTCTTGACCAGTGTGTCTCGCCGCGGGATGCGTTGGTTATTTCTTGTTTTATTGATCGAATTGCTTGGTCTTTCCTGGGTCTGCTCGCTCTATCGGATTTTTTTCCAACCGTTACCCTCTATTGTTGCGGTAGTCCTCGCATGGCTCGTGGCAGAGGGATGGGTTTTCCTTTTCAGGCGGCACCGCTCGCATTGGGTCAAGACCTTCTTCGTTGGCCGATTGTCGAACAAAGAACTTCGTCGCCTCCTGGAAGGCGCAATTCGGTTCGATCCGCAACCAGGAGTGCACGAAGTGAGCGTGATCGCTTGCGACATTGCGAATAAGCACGGCCTCGCCGCAAGCTCAGAGCCCGCTGTCTTTGCCGAAACCGCAGAAGAGTTCATCCGTGACGTGGCCGACCGTCTTCTGGAAGCGGGCGGTTATATACAAGCTGCCGACGGCGAAGGCGTCGTTGCCATCTTCGGGTTTCCAGATGGTAACGGCGAACATGCTAACAAAGCCGTTCGTGTTGCTCTCGATTTGGTTCAGGGCTCTCGTGAGCGTCAGCGGAACAACGGCGAGACTTCTGGAAATTGCGATACCCATGTCGGCATCACCTCCGGCACGATAATTGTCGCACCGCTGAAAGCCGGCGAGCGTCCGGACCTGTTAACCAGCGGCGAACCGGTCGAGCTGGCGCGCAGAATGTGTGCCGCAAATCGTCTCTATGGCTCGCATATCCTCATTGGCACGCGCACGTTTGATCTGGCGGGCAATGCAATTGTCGCGCGGCCGATCGATTTTCTTAAGGAAACAGATTCGCAACATCGGCATGAAATTTACGAGCCGCTTTGGCTTGCCTCCGAGGCCAAGCCCGAACATATCGCGCGCCGGGACTTTTTCTGGAATGGCGTCGTGCTCTATCGAGAAAAACGTTGGGCGGAAGCGTACACGGAATTCCAGAAGGCACGGGGCTCGGATGACGAGGATGATGCTCCGTTACAATTCTATTTACGCAGGCTGGAGCCGCTCACGTTGAACCTCACGGAGCTGCCCTCCGACTAAACCTGGGCGCTCGTTTTGAGAAAGACCGAATATCCGGCTGCGCTCCGGAATTTGATTGCTCAACTGCGACAAATGCCTGGCGTTGGACCTCGCTCGGCAGAACGCATTGCGCTTTGGATTGTGCGTACGCGGAATGATCAACCGGAGCAGATCGCGGCCGCCATCAGTGGCACCCGGCAATCTATCCATCCGTGCGCGCTTTGCGGATTCTTTACGACTGAGGAGATCTGTCAGATTTGCGCGGATTCTTCGCGCGCAACCGAATTACTCTGCGTCGTCGAACAACCCACCGACATTCTTCCCCTGGAGAAAACGAGCGCGTTCCGTGGCCGATATCACTCTCTCGGAGGAAAAATCTCGCCGCTCGATCATGTCGGCCCCGAAGATTTGCGAATCAAGGAATTGCTCGAGCGCCTCGACCGAGAAAAGATTTCTGAGATTATTTTTGCGCTCCCTGCGGATGTCGAAGGCGAAGCGACCACAAATTACCTTGTCGATCTTTTGAAGGGGAAGGCGGTGACTTTGACGCGCATCGCCCGCGGCTTACCGGCAGGCGCCGACCTCGAATCGGTTGACGAGCTGACGCTTTATCAAGCGCTCTCAGGCCGAACGAAGCTGTGACGGTCGAAGAGTTGAAGCGTTGAAGAAATGAAGCGGTTTACACGCACTATAACGCTTTAACTTTTCAACGCTTCGACGGTGGGTTAACGTTGACACAATGTCCTGCGCGAAGATCGATCCGGCGCTCCACCGGGCACAGAAACCGCCCTGGATCAGGGTGCGGCTGCCGTCGAACCCGGTTTTCTTTTCGACGAAAGCGCTTATTTCCGATTTGCGGCTGCATACGGTTTGCGAAAGCGCGCAGTGTCCGAATCGCTGGGAATGCTGGAGCCAGGGTACGGCCACGATGATGATAGCGGGGGATCGCTGCACACGCGCCTGTGGGTTTTGTGCGGTGACAACGGCCAAACCCTACGCCTTGGAGGAAGACGAACCGCAACGTGTCGCTGAGGCGGTGCGTCGAATGAAATTGAAGCACGTTGTCATCACTGCGGTTGCGCGGGATGATTTGAAGGATGGCGGCGCCAACCATTTCGCGCGCACGATCAACGCGATTCGTGAAATGGATCCCTCGGTGATTGTCGAAGTCCTGGTTCCCGATTTTCATGCGCAGGATTGGTGCATCCAGATTGTGCTGGACGCCGAGCCAGATATTTACAATCACAACATGGAAACCGTGGAGCGTTTGACTCCGTTCGTGCGTTCCCGTGCAAAATATCGCACTTCACTGCAAGTGTTGCGGCGTGCCAGGGAATTATCGTCCCGCGGTCGCGGGATTGTGACCAAGAGTGGTGTCATGCTCGGCCTTGGTGAGAGAGAGACTGAGCTTTTTCAGACAATGGACGACCTGCGTGAAGTGGGTTGCCAGGTTTTGACGATGGGTCAGTATTTACGCCCAACTCCAAAACATTTACCGGTCGTCGAATACATCACGCCAGAGCAATTCAATTACTATGGCGATATTGCCCGTCGAAAAGGATTCGAGCACGTCGCTTCCGGTCCCCTTGTTCGCAGCTCTTATCACGCGGCGGATTTTCATCCGGTGGTTCGTCGATGACGGACGCGGGCCAGAATCGTATCGCACAAATTCGCCTAAAAACCGCCGCGATTATTCCGGCCTACCGCGAAGAACAACATATCAGTGACGTTGTTTGTCGAACCCGTCAGCAACTTGATCATGTCGTCGTGATCGACGATGGATCGAGCGATAATACTGCACGGTGCGCGCGCGAAGCCGGCGCGGAAGTTATTGTTCATGGCCAAAACCGCGGCAAAGGCGAAGCGATCAAGACGGGCTTGCGACACTGGCTGGATCGACAATTCATATACGTGATCATTCTCGATGCCGACGGCCAACATCTGCCGGAAGAAATCGACCGTTTTATGGCGACCGCCGCCCAGGCAGGAGATCGCAGCTTTTTTCTTGGCAATCGCATGAATAATCCAACCGGGATGCCGTTTATTCGACGCCTCGTGAATCGTTACATGAGCAATCGGATCAGCCGTATTTGTCGGCAAAAAATTCCCGACACCCAGTGCGGTTTTCGCATGTTAGATCGACAATTGATCCCTGAACTGCTCGACGGCAGCAACCGTTTCGATTACGAAACCGAAATGCTCATCATCGCCAGTAGCAAAGGCTATCGGATCGAATCGGTGCCGATCACGACGGTTTATGCCGACCAAGTCAGCAGCATCCACCCCGCACGCGACACTATTCGTTTCTTCAAACTGATGCGACGATACCAAAGAGTGTGATAGCGGGCGTGTCGCCTCCCTAGCGATTTCTGGGATTCAAGGCCAACCGGTTTATAGTTATGAACAATGATCAGGAAACTCAAATCCGGCGGCTATCGTTTATATTCGCGCAAAAAGAACCCGAGGACGGGCAAGCGAAGGAATTTGGGCACGTTTAAGACACGCGCTGCGGCCAAGAAACACGAACGAGCCGTGCAATATTTTAAACGGCATTGACGCGTTTGGTTGTAATCGTAAAATAAGTAAGGAAAGGGGATCAATCATGATACACATGCTGGTTCGTCACAAAGTCGCTGACTTCTCTAAATGGAAACCGGTCTATGACGCGCATTCTTCGGCGCGGCAGAAAGCAGGGCTAAAAGAGGAACATCTTTTGCGCAACGCCGACGATCCGAATGAGGTGATCCTACTTTTTTCGGCGGACGATCTCGATAAGGCGAAAGCATTCGCGGCCTCGGACGAGTTACGTCAAGCGATGCAGAAGGCAGGAGTGAGCGACAAGCCGGACGTTTATTTCCTCAAGTAGCCTGAAGCCGGCGACGAGTTATAACCATCCGGAGCGCTAGTTGATCGCGCGGCGGTTTGTCGTCATTGATTCGCGTGACAAGCCGCGGATTTTGTCGCCTTGATTAAATGTCGCTCAAGGTCCCGACATTGTATTCGAGGTGGCAAATGATGCTGGAAATTCGTCAAGCAACAGAAGCGGATCACGATGCGATCTGGAATATTTTTCATGCTGTAATTACCCCGGGTGACACGTACGCGTTCGACCCTAAAATGTCTCGCGAGGAGGCGCTCGCCTATTGGTTTCGCCCGGACACCTACACGTACGTTGCCGAGCAGGATCGGCAGTCTGTAGGGGAAGCCGTTGGCTTACCTGGGACGGCAGCGCCGTCCCCTACAGTGGAGGCGTACGAACGAGATATCGTAGGCACTTACATTTTGAGACCGAATCAACCGGCACTCGGCTCTCACGTTGCGAATGCGGCGTTCATGGTTGCGCCAAACGCGCGCGGCCTCGGAATCGGTCGAGAGATGGGTGAGCATTGCCTAAGCGAGGCGCGCCGGCTTGGCTTTCGCGCGATGCAATTCAACTTTGTTGTCTCGACGAACGAAGGAGCCATTCGCCTGTGGAAACAGCTCGGTTTCGAAGTCCTCGGCACGTTGCCAGGTGCTTTCCGGCATCCGCAAAAGGGATATGTCGATGTTTACGTCATGTTTCGTTCGCTTCTGTAGCCGCGCCTCTGTGAGGCGCGCGTGCACGTCGCACAGCGAGGCGGCTACAACGGGATGGGCTCCAAACAAGCATTGCAAAAAGCCGGGCGACTGGTGAATCTGAGAGCGCAATGCAAACGGTGATCCAAGTAATCACAAGCGAACATGGATCGTTGCGCGAAAAAATCATGACCGATTCGCAACTGCGAAAGTTTGAATTAATTCCCACCGAACATCAACGTCCGGGTCGTCCACATGGCTGGGCGAAAATTCACAGCGGAACCGCACATGGCGCGATTAATCTCGAATGGCACGGACGAACCGGAGTTCTCACTTGCCGCGTTGTGACGAAGCTCGGGCACAAACCTCATTCGATCATTGGCGATTTCATCGATTATTTGCTGGCACGTCACCAAAGCCGCATTCTCGCCATCCACATCATGCGGCGCTGAATCCGAGCGCTGTGCTTCCGTCGTAGATTTCTATCGCCAGCGCTTTTTTCAGATGCGATGCGCTCGTTTGCAGGATTGAGATGCGATTGTCGTTTTGGCTAGGGCACGACTGAAGTATGCAAGATCGACATCGAGACAAACGGACTCTTGGTCGCAGAGTTTTTCTAAGAAGCGGCATTCTTCTTAGCGGGGCCGCAGTCGCCGGCGTCGGGTTATTAAGCGGCACCGAGGCAGAAAAGAAAAGCGAAGAAAAGGAAGCCGAAGTTGGCCCGCCGGAAGATTTGATGCGCGAGCACGGCGTTTTGAAGCGGGTTCTCTTAATTTACGGCGAAGCGTTGCGCCGGATCGACGTGAAACAGGATTTTCCGCCTGAAGCTTTGGCGGATGCCGCCAGGATCATTCGCAGTTTTGTGGAGGATTACCACGAGAAGCTCGAGGAAGACTTTCTTTTCCCGCGTTTCGAAAGAGCCAATCAGCTGGTGGATCTGGTTAAAGTGCTGCGCGAACAACATCAAGCCGGGCGGCGCGTCACGGACGTAACCATCCGGTTCGCAAGCCTGCAATCGCTCAGGAACGAATCCGACCGGGCGCAGCTCGTTAACTCCCTGCAACAATTCATTCGCATGTACAATCCGCACGAGGCGCGCGAGGATACTGTCCTCTTTCCGGCGTTCCGCAAGATCGTTTCGCCGCACGAGTTTGATTCTCTTGGCGAAGATTTTGAAAAAAAGGAAGACGAACTCTTCGGCGGCGACGGTTTTGAGAAGATGGTGGACAAAGTGGCTTCGATCGAGAAGCGATTTGGCATTTACGATCTCGCGCAGTTCACGCCGAAAATCTAGAAGATGCTTCGCTGGCTTTTCTCAACGAACGCACCGGCCTCGACCGTTCTGGTACAACTCATGGTCGGCAGCGTTTTACTTTCCGAAGGCATCCAGAAGTTTCTGTATCCAGTTGAGCTTGCAGCGCACCGATTTTTCCATGTGGCTTGGATTGCTCTTTTGCTCATCGTTGGCGCCGGCAAAAAATGGTCAGCGGTTGCAGCGATCGCGCGTTCAAACAGCGCCTGAATCAACTGACCTCAATCCCGATCAGCAGGAGGTGTGAGAGCGCGCAAGTATTGCGCGTCGAAGGCGCGTAAGGCCGCCTGGACGCTATCGCCGAAGCCAGCAATACCCTCTTCGATTGCCGGACCCAGCAAAGCGACAAAGGTGCGGCCGCGAATCGACAACCGGGGACGACGCACCGCGGCCGGACTCCGCGGATGCGACGCATAATACAACTCCATTTCTTCCATCGCTGCCAACGTTCGATCGGCAGGCTCGTATCTGTTTAAAATCGTAGTGCCGTTTCTCATTATCATCCTTAACGTGCATCGTCTCGGAAGTGGATGTGTGCCTTTTGGATAAAGTGTTCCGCGTGGGAGCGGGCGCTCAATCGCAGCGATTTTCGCATCGAAAATATAACAGGAGAAACAAATCCGGAGCCTACGGGGCTCGAACCCGCAACCTCCGCCGTGACAGGGCGGCGCTCTAACCAATTGAGCTAAGGCTCCCGAAGAAACAAAGTTTAGAGGCGGCTATCGCCAGCCGCAAGGTGGGATCGAGCCTTCGGTCGCTCGAGGTCCAGCGATGCATGTCCAAAGGAGCCGCGTTTTCAATCTTTTTCGCGACATAGGATCGACATGTTGGTTGAACATTCTGGACACGAGCGGCATCGAAGATTGCGGAACCACGGGATAACGCTATAATCAAACTCGGTTCGGCGGATTGACCCAAACCATAATGAGCGACGAGCGCAGCGAAGGACTTCAGGGCGGGGAAGGGGACTCGGATCCGCGCAATCTCCTCAATGCGTTTGATCGCGTGATCGCATCGCTGCCTCCTGGTGATCCGATTCGCCGCGAACTGCTCGATTTGCGGCCGGAAATTTCCGACCGCGAAGAGACGATGCTCGAAGCGCGCCGGATGATCGAGAAGCTCGAGGAAGTCGTTAAAAAGGTCACGTCCCCCGCGAACCGCATCGGCACGTTTCTCGGCGCGACCTCGAAAGACACAGCGCACATTGTGGTGGGGGGTGCGGATTATTACTGCAATGTTGATCCGCGTATCGCGCTGGGAAAACTCAAGAAGGGAACGCGAGTGCTCGTCAATGAAGCGTACGTGATTGTGGGCGATCTTGGATTTGAGACGGCGGGCCCGGTGACAAAAATCACAGAAATTCTGGGCGGCGATCGATTGCGTGTCGGTTCGGAGCACGGATTGCACTCGATGGTCCTGCAGCGCTCAACCGATCTCGCACACTCGACCTTGAAATCGGGCGACGAAGTCCGTGTCGATTCCAATTACCGAATGGCGCTCGAAATGCTTTCCAGCACGAAATCGCACGAGCATTATCTCGACAACGTACCGGAGCTGCCGTGGGAAAAAGTTGGCGGACAGGAACCAGCACTCCAGGCGATCAAGGACGCGATTGAGCTTCCGCTTTTACATGTCGATCTTTTCAAAAAATTTCAGCACGCGACACCCAAGGGTTTTCTGCTCTACGGCCCGCCCGGTTGCGGCAAGACGCTGATTGGAAAAGCAACTGCTTATAATTTGACGAAGCAACTGCGGGAAAAGACTGGCGCGGAGATGCACGAATATTTCATGCATGTCAAAGGCCCGGAGATTTTGAACATGTGGGTGGGGGAGTCGGAAAGAATGGTACGCGAAATTTTTGCGACCGCGCGCGAAAAGCGGACCGAGGGTTTTATGCCTTTTCTGTTTATCGATGAAGCCGAGTCGATCCTCGGAACGCGTCGCGCCTCGCGTTACTCGAACATTCTCTCCACGCTCGTCCCAATGTTTTGCTCGGAAATGGATGGGATCGATTCGCTCAATGACGTGGTGATTATTCTGGCTTCGAATCGCGCCGACCTGATCGATCCCGCCATTCTGCGCCCCGGCCGCATCGATCGAAAAATCAAAGTGAGCCGGCCGGACAAACGGGGCGCGCGCGAGATTTATCGCATTTATCTCACCGACGTCCTGCCTTACGACGGTGTGCTTGCGAAAGAGGTGGACGGCATCGGCGCGTCCATCGAACGATTAATCGAACGTTTTGTCGATTGGCAATTTGTGCGGCGCGATGAAAACAAATTTCTCGAAGTGACATTGCGCAGCGGCC
>QHOJ01000042.1 GCA_003218735.1 Verrucomicrobiota bacterium | reverse complement strand
AATTGGGGAGGCCGTTTGAGCATGAAAACACAAATCCCAAACATCAATGTAGTTCGATCCACTTGGCGCCGAGTCAAAAAGGACATAAGGGACGCCATAATTCGTGACCTGAAGCCAGTAAAAGACGTCAAAGGTGGTGGCGGTGTTACGGGCGAATCCAAACCCACCACAGGCGGCACGGGCACCACAGGCGACCACTAATAAGGATAAAGAGTCGCACCAGCGTTCGGTAGGCGAAATCGTAATTCAAATTACGACCACTACCGATCTAATCTCCGATGTGCTGCCATACGGTGCACTGTGGTATGCCGAGCCAAACGCAATCGATCATGCAATCAGCTACGCAAAGTTTCGCAGCCGCTCACGTGACGCTGCGATTCGCGTTTTCGATGATATGTTGATGTGAAAACAAAGTTCAGATCACGAAATGCAACTAGACGCGTTTTCAACGGAGGAGCAAAAATGAAAACAACAACACTACTACTAACACTGACATTACTACTCGAAGCGTGTACTTCGTCACCATACCAACAGCAAAAAGCGGCCCTTCGTCCGTCGGGGATCGATGTCGGTAACGTCAACGGCGCCATCGTCGGTACGATCAATCCGGGCAATCTCGGCCAGGGAGGTATTGCCGGCGGCCATTAATAGCGGGAAATCAAACCGCATCGCCTGTTTTCCCGCAGAAAGATCAGGCAATCAATTACGCGCAAATCGCGCAAGTTTTCGTTCCGGTGAGATTCGCATTTTGGATTCGAGCGGCAATGTCGAACGCATCATTCCGTTCAGGGAAACAGATCGAAGATTCGCGTTTACGATGAAGCGGGTAACGTGATCGTAAATCACTCCCACCAAAGCGAACGCGGGAAAAAGAGACGGGCGATTCGCCCTCCTCAGCGCGAAACCGCCCGGAGACCTAAACGCAGTGTTTTTAATCTCTATTGCCGATCCCTTCCAAGCGAGAATCTGCAATTAATTTATAGTGATCGCGGCGAGAGGCGTGAGCAAACGCAATTTTTTTCATCGGTCGGGAACCGAGGGAACATTTTGGAGCGGTGCCGAACGGTGAAGGTAGCGCCATCGCCGGCGCCATAACTCGTTCCCAGCGGGTCGAAATGGACCCTAGGTGACATGATAATCACCTGGCTTGCCATTCGGCAACCGTACGCACACTTCATTTGCTACGATGGGAAGGACGTTGAAAACCGGCCGTTCGCCCGCGAGAATCCACGGTTGAGACGCAGCCCCAACTCCACCCGGCTTTGCTGCGAATCAGCGGATGGCGGCGCGGTCAGCAACTTCTTAAACCACTCCGTGGACTTGCGAGCTTTCGCTAAGCCGCTACTTGCAGCGCGCCTTCCCGTTCCAGAAGGGTCGGATGCGAGTAATAAAAAGCGCTATAAAGCGGGTGCGGAGTGAGATTGCTCAGGTTTTTTTCGCTCAATTTGCGCAGCGCTTGAATGAGTAACTGCGCCTCTCCCATTGTCGCGCGCGCGAATCCATCTGCCTCATATTCGAAATGGCGCGACCAGATGTGAACGAATGGCGAAACCCAGAAACTTATCGTCCCCGCCAACAGCGCAAACAGCAGCATCGCAGGAACCACATTGGTGGCGGCAAAGCCTCCGCGATACTCGAAACCAAACGCGTGATAAAGCCATTGCTGACGCGCCAGCCACGCGATGACAGCAAATGCCACAAACACGCCGGCGACGGAAACGCCGAGCAACTTCAATACGTGGCGCTTTTTGTAATGGCCAATTTCATGCGCGAGCACCGATTCCAGTTCCGGTTCGGTAAGCTGCGCGACGAGTGTGTCGAACAGGACAATTTTTCGAAAACGTCCGAACCCGGTGAAAAAGGCGTTGGAGTGGCGCGAGCGTTTGCTGCCATCCATCACTTCGATGCTGCGCGTGGGAAAATCGGTGCGCTGCGCTAGTGCAAAGAGGCGCTCGCGCAGCGTTCCTTCCGGCAACGGCGTGAACTTGTTGAAAAGTGGCATGATGATCGCCGGCGCGATGAGCAGCATTAGCAATTGAAATGCGATGACAATCGCCGCCGCCCAAAGCCACCAGTTTGCGCCGGTCCACTCGATCAGTTTCAACACCAACGCAAGCAGCGGATATCCGAGCAGCACCGCGAGCAGAAATCCTTTCACACGATCGAGGATCCACGTCTTGATGCTTGTCGTGTTGAACCCGAATCGCTCTTCGAGTTTGAATTGCGCGTACCAGGCGAAGGGCAATCCCGGGATGCTCAACGCGATGCCTATAACGAAGAAAAAACCAGCCATCGCCAAGATCGAACTGCCGAAGCTCGCGCTGAATCTTCCAAACGCCCATGGTAACACGCCGCTGAAAAGCACTGCGATGAGCACCACGACATCGAACACGTCGGCGATATCTCCAAAACGGCTCTTGGCCAGCGTGTATTCAACCGAACGGCGATATATGGCCTCGTCAATGATTCCGCGAAATGCAGGCGGCACTTCATTCACGTGTGCGCGCACGTGATGCTGGTTCAGCTGGCTTAGCCACAGTTCAGTGATGGCCCGCGCTAGAATCAGAACTAGAGCAATGAAGGCGAACGCCGGCATGAAACCCATCGTACAGCTCCGTAGATTCATGGCAACGATCGCCGCGAATCGGCCTCAGCCTTCTTCGGAGCGAAACCTTTTGCACGAGCGCTTCGAAGCGCGGATTGCCGCGCGGAGATCGTCAAGCAATGGATTGACCTTAATCAAAGCGATCTCGTAGCCGCCGCGTTCCCGGTACGCTTGCCGCCGAGTGCCAAGACCAGGTATGCCATCACCCTCGGGGCGGAAATGGATTTGATGTCGGACTGACTGCCTACTCCTACAAAATGTCGAACAATTACAAGGTCAAATCGATCGGCTACGAGATTGCGTAGTTCGCGATTGCACCCAACTACATCCGGCATCACGCTTCGGCAGCGTCGAATGAATCCAGACAAACTTTTCGATTATCTCGATGGCAGATTGCCTGCGGCGGAACGTGCAACGCTGGAGAAGCGATTGATTTCGGATCGGCAGTTGCAGCGCGAACTGGCGGTCGCGCGACAGATCCACGCGGGTATGCATGGTGATTCTCGCGAGGTTCTGCTGCCGAACGAAACGGACGTTTCCGCGCGCGGGCGGAAACTGGCGCTCCGGATAGGTGCGGCGTTCATCATTCTCATGGCCGTGAACGTTGGAGTCGG
>QHOJ01000111.1 GCA_003218735.1 Verrucomicrobiota bacterium | reverse complement strand
CATCGGGCCCAGCACTTGGATGTATTGGAATGTTCACCTCGACGGTGTCGAGAGAATTCACGATCTCATCGTCGAGCGCGAAGGCGTCTTCAGAGAATGCATTCTCGCGATCAAGATGGCGAAAATTCTCGGCTATCAGGTCGCGACCAATACGACCATCTACAAAGAAACCGACATGCAAGAGGTCGAGCAGATGTTCGATTATCTTTCCGATCTCGGCGTGGACGGCCACACGATTTCGCCCGGTTACGAATACGACGCGGCGAAGAAGGATATGATCAAGCGGCTGAATTTGCGGCCGGAAAATTTCTTCCTTACTCGAAAGATGACGATCGAAAAGTTCCAAAAGATCGAGGAATGGATGCAGCGCTACACCCTTTTCGGGACGCCGGTTTATTTTGAATTTCTCGCCGGTAAACGCGATTTAACCTGTTCAGCCTGGGCCATCCCGACCCGAAACATTCGGGGGTGGAAAGGTCCCTGCTACCTCATGACCGACGCGCATTATTCAAGCTATGCAGAATTGCTCGAGAAGACCGAGTGGGATCGTTACGGCGTCGTAAACGGAGTGGCGCGTGATCCCCGTTGCGAAAATTGCATGGTGCACTGCGGCTATGAACCTACCGCAAGTTTGGGTCTGCAAGCACAGCGCGGCGATACTTGGAAGACGATCAAATTCAACTTTGGTCCGAAGCCGAAACCGACTGGACGTGGCAGCGAAGTTCTCGCTTTTAACGGAGTTACATCCGGTAACGGGCACCTTACCGGCAAACGTGCCGAGGCTGCAGCGCAAGCGTCATAAGATCCAGACTCATTAGATCGATAAGTACAGATCGACGTTATGAACCGTTCCTCTGACGTAATCGCTTTGCCGAGTGCACGGCCAGACCTTGCGCAATCATATTCCGCAAGCGACGTCGATATTGCGCAAGCAATTAGCCGTGCGCAGGAAAATCTTCTGCGCCAGCAACGGCCGGACGGTCACTGGTGTGGCGAGCTGATCGTGGATAGCACGCTCTGCTCCGATTACGTCCTGTTCATGCATTGGTGCGGCGACGTCGATGCACAACTGCAGCGACGTTGCGTCCGTCACATTTTGAAACGGCAACTGCCGGACGGCGGCTGGAATACCTATTACGCTGGTCCGAGCGAGATTAATGCCTCGGTGAAAGCCTACTTTGCGCTAAAGCTGGCTGGCCGTTCAGCAGACGCGCCGTTTATGCAGGAAGCGCGCGCCAACATCATGCGCCTTGGCGGTATTCCGCAGATGAACACCTTCAGCAAACTTTATCTGGCGCTTCTCGGTCAATTTCCGTGGAAATATTTGCCAACAATCCCCGTTGAAATGGTGCTCCTGCCAGGCTGGGCGCCATTTCACATGTACAAAATGTCGTCGTGGAGCCGGGCCATGCTTGTGCCGCTCGCCATCATAAACCATTTCAGACCCACCCGCGTCTTGCCCGGCGAAAAGCAATTGCACGAGCTCTATCCACTCGGCACCGAGCAGACTGACTTGCGGCTGCCACGCAGTGAACGCTTCTGGACCTGGCGCAATTTCTTTCTGCGAATCGAGGATGTTCTGAAATTCCTGCATCCGCTGCGGGTCCGGCCGCTTCGTCGGCGCGCGCTTGAGGGAGCCGAACGGTGGATGGTCGAGCGAATTGGCGAGGGTAGCGACGGCCTTGCGACGGTGTTCCCGGCGATGCTGAACTGTTTGATCGCGTTGCGCGCTCTTGGCTACTCGAAGAGAAATCCCGTTTATGCGAAGGCGGAAAAAGATTTCGCGGGACTGTTTATCGACGATCCCGATGATTTCCGCATACAACCCTGTCTTTCCCCCGTTTGGGACACCGCGATCAACATCGTCTCGCTGGCGGAATCCGGCGTTTCTCCGGAGCACCCAGCGCTGCAAAAGGCGGCTGATTGGCTCGTCAGCAAGGAGGTGCGAATCCGTGGTGATTGGGCGATAAATAATCCGCATCCGGAGGCGAGTGGGTGGGCGTTCGAGTACGACAATGTTTACTATCCGGACACGGACGACACGGCAATGGTGCTGATGGCACTGCGGTTGATACAGCCGAAAGATCAAGAATCAGTCAATGAGCTGTTTCGCCGAGCGCTTGGTTGGCAGCTCAGTTTCCAATGTGATGACGGCGGCTGGGCTGCGTTTGACAAAAACGTGACAACGCCGTGGCTCGAAGACATGCCGTTTGCCGATCACAATGCGATTCTCGATCCAACTTGCAGTGATCTGACCGCGCGCACCCTCGAGCTTTTTGGCTACGTCGATTTCGACCGGAATCATCCGTCGGTGCGACACGCTCTCCGATATCTGATCGAGACGCAGGAAGACGACGGTTCGTGGTACGGCCGGTGGGGCGTCAATTACACCTATGGCACGTGGCAGGTCCTGCGCGGCCTGCGTGCGATTAGCCAGGATATGACGCAGGATTGGATATTGCGCGGTCGCGATTGGTTGGAGAGCTGTCAAAACAGCGATGGCGGCTGGGGAGAAACTTGCGCGACGTACGAAAATCCGGCAGCCAAGGGCATTGGGGAGAGTACAGCGTCCCAAACAGCGTGGGCGGTAATGGGGATTTGCGCGTGCGGAGACCTTGATCGGCCAAGCATTCAGCGCGGACTGCGTTACTTGCTGAGCTCACAACAGTCCGACGGATCATGGAAGGAACCGCAAACCACCGGCACTGGATTTCCCGGTGTGTTCTATTTGAAATACGACATGTATCGACAGAATTTTCCGCTGCTCGCTCTGGCGACATATGTAAATTATCGCTGCGGCCTGGGCCATCAGCCGAGCTTTTATCGCTGCAACGTGTAGAGTCGGTGCGCGTGTATTAGTCGCGGGCAACCGCAGCGCGGCGCCTCTACCGCAGGATCGGCAATCGCAACATCTGATCCGTTCTTTGTCGTCTGACGATTGACCTCCATTATTCGTGGCCTAACGTGATTGTTATGGCTTACGAATTACCAAAACTACCCTATGCTTACGCTGCTTTGGAGCCGCACATCGACGCGCGCACGATGGAGATCCACCATACCAAGCATCACCAGACCTACATTACCAACGTCAACAACGCGATCAAAGGCAAAGCCGATCTTGAGAAGAAATCAGTGGAAGATTTGATCAGCAATCTGAGTGCTGTACCGGAAGATATTCGCACAGTAGTACGAAATAACGGCGGCGGGCATGCCAATCATTCCTTCTTCTGGAAGATCATGGGCCCGAACACTGGCGGCGAACCGACAGGCAAACTTGCTGATGACATCAAATCCACTTTTGGCAGCTTTAACGCTTTTAAAGAGAAGTTCGCTGCAGCTGGGGTGGGTCGCTTCGGCAGCGGTTGGGCGTGGTTGATTAAGAACAAAAGTGGGAAACTTGAAATCATATCCACCC
>QHOJ01000110.1 GCA_003218735.1 Verrucomicrobiota bacterium | reverse complement strand
CTGATCCTCCTTGCCGTAGTTCTCTGGCGGACTTTCTTTTGACAAAGTGGTGCGAGCAGCTGGGTTGGGTTTAGTGCAAGCGCCCCGCGTGCGCCCCTATGAAGCTCCTTAAAGTCAGAACGGCCCGCTTTTCACAGGTGGTCGAAAAGTGCGGTGCACCGCAGGTTTACACGCTTTGGCGAAAACCCGCCGCCGATCGCCATTTCCAATCACAGGTAAAGAACAATCGGGTAATGACCGTGCAAAAGAGCGAAAGCGGGACAGATTTTGGAATTGCAGGTTTCAAGGAAAGAAAAGGCGCGACTTATCTCGTTTTTCCCAAATCGCTGAAACGCTTTGCGGATAAGCGAATCGTCGGGATTGACTGGGCGCTTCTTTCCCGATAAAGGCAACGCTCCGTTCCCGTCGCATTGTAAATCCGGACCTAGCCCGGTGGCCAGGCGAGTGCACGTTTGCCAAGCAGATGTACGTGCAAATGCGGCACGCTTTCGCCTGCGTCGGGTCCGCTGTTGATCACAACGCGATAGCCACTGGAAAGATCGAGCTTCTTTGCGAGATCGCTGGCGACAAGAAGTAATTTGCCGAGTAACGCGCGATCGTTTTCGGTCGCATCCGCGAGACGTGGCACCACCCTTTTTGGCACAATCAGTACATGCACTGGCGCTTGCGGATTGACGTCGTGAAAAGCGATTGCGTCGTCATCTTCCCAAATGATTTTCGCTGGAATTTGTCGTGCGATAATTTTTTCAAAAATGGTCATGGCACTTGAAGAGCTTGGAAGGTCAGAAGCCGGAATCGGGGTAAATCTGCGCAATCTGGCGGTAATTCAAATGCGAAAACCTGAGGCTAATGAATTTCTTGGAGACCAATGGAGCCCAAAGAAATCCGAAGCAATCCGTAAGCCGGGGAGTCTAGCGAACTTCAACGCAGCGAACAATCAAGCCGCGGAAGGTCAGTTTTCGATGTTAGTTTTTCGCGCACGAAGCAGACAATTTCTGCGCGCAGAGCATCACAGGCGCGCGTCCATGTTTTCACGCCGCGAAGGTGTTTCACACAAGATTGCAGCGAGCAAAGCTGCAGATTGTCCACGCCGGTTTCAATCAGCGTGTTAATTCGCTTTTCCAAAAGATCAAAAAACGCGAGTTCGTATCCGGTGCCCGCTTGATGGGCAATGTCCACCAACGAGATAGAAATGGGCGGCGGCGAGGGAGTAAAATGCGGGACAATCCCCTTGTAACCGATCACTTTCAGTTTCGTTGTTCAGCAGGCGCAAGTAAAACGCGATGCTCTCGGTCACATGATCGGTCAGCCACCAACTCGGATACCCGGCTTCATCGGCCGCCCGCGTGATGGCGGCGTGCAACCAATCGCGATTGAACTCGAAGAGTTGCCCTGAGTCTGTGCGGAGATATGGAAATTCTTCCTTAAACGCGACCATGATTCTTATTGATTGCGATGTTGCGCGATCCGGCTGCGGAACCCGATCTCTCTTCGGCTGTCTCAGGCGGAAACAACTCCCGCTGGAGCGTATTCGGCTTTACTCGGCGGCCAAGGGTGTGAATGGCATCTACAAATTGATCGACATCCTGAAATCGCTGGTGCACAGAAGCGTAACGCAAATACGCCACCTCATCGAGCCGGCGCAATTTTTCGAGCACCTTGGCTCCGATCACCGACGAAGGAACCTCGCGCCCGCTGGTTTCAAGTTCGTGCACAATTTCGTCCACCATCTCCTCCAGTGTCAGAAGACTGGTCGAGCGTTTTTCAAAAGCCTTCGCGATGCTGGCGGCGAGTTTGCGCCGATCGAACGGCTCATGGGTTCGATCTCGTTTCACCACCCGCAAATCCGATCGTTCGATTTCCTCATACGTGGTAAAGCGATATTTGCATTTGAGACATTCGCGCCGACGGCGGATGCTCGAACTATCCCGCGATTGACGGGAATCGATGACCTTGTCATCACGAGACCCGCACTTGGGGCAACGCATAGTATTAAACGCCTCAATAACACACAACTAATTGTATCGTCAATGTTTTTGAACGCGAAATCTGTTCAACAAATCGAGCGAAATAATAGATCGATGATCTCCGTGTTCGCGCCCATGCACAAAAGACCAATCGAAATTGCGTCGGGCCTGAAAGAAGGACTCCGGCGGCAGAACGCTTCCGTTACGCGGGTGTGGGAGTGCCGATCACGGCGGTTTTCGCGACGGCGCTTATACCCGCACTACACCGTTCCGCATGAAAAACCGAGGCGTGAATTCTGTGACGTACGGCCCGTGGCTGGTTGGTCTGGGCGCCGCACTCTGGGGGACCGAGAGTGCGTGGCGAATACCCCTCAACAATCTTTTTGACGCTGACGTAATCGTTTTCTGGGAGCACGTCCTCATTCTGCTTATGTTTTTGCCGCTCCTGGTCTCGCGAGTTGGCGAAATCCGCAAGATCGACGCGCGTACTTGGGTTTACCTGACCTTATCCGGCTTTGCCGGGTCGGCCGTGGGGACAATCTTTTTTACGCTCGCGTTAAAGTACGGCAACCCGACAGTGGTGAACGTGGTCCTGAATATTCAGCCCGTCATCTCAACGATGGGTGCCTTTCTGCTCTTCGGCGACCGCCTCGCACTGCGTTTTTTTCTGTATGCCGGCATAGCGATCCTTGCTGGCATCTTCGTCTCGGTTTCGCATCCAACGCTGATCGGCGAGTCGTTTGAGCGTGCGGGGCTAAACCGCGGCACAGGCTACGCGCTTGTCTGCGCCCTCTTCTGGGGGCTCGCGACTGTAGCTGGGCGCGGCGTCATGACCGGAATGTCGCTCAGGCTTGCGTCCAGTCTGCGGATCGTCGTCGGACTTACCTGCATGACGCTGATCCTTCTCGCCTATGGCAAACTCCATGGTGCGACGCTGTGGCCGGTAGCCGCGCAGGCGCACGCCACAAAGGCGATCATCTGGCTGGTCCTCCTTGCATCGATTTCCGGCTGCATCCCGCTCCTGATTTATTTCGAGGGGCTGCGTCTTACACGCGCATCCACAGCCGGCTATTTCGAAATGATGCAGACGCTCGCTGCCGTGTGCATCACCTGGGGCTTTTTTCGCGCGAGTCTTCACCTCCACCAGGTGGTTGCGGCGTTTGTCCTTATCGCCGCGGTGGCCATGGTGCACCATGTCCAACAGCAGGTCGAACCTCACCGCTGATCCCAGATCAGCCTAGGACCGAACTGGGTATCTGCCTCTATGGCTTCGCGGCCGTCTTACGCGGCTTTCTGGAACGGGGAGCTTTTTCGGCAAATTCGAAACCGACCTTGCCATGCTGAAGTTTTAAATGCGCCGAAAATGGGCGGCCCCGTCTCGAGATAAATTGTGGAAGGAGATCAGTTTTGCCCGTGGCCATCAGTTTTTGCACCTGTTCTTTTGGAATTGCGCGCTGCAAAATCGTTTTGCTGATGCGAAATGTGCATTTTTTGGGAACTGCGGCAGCGCGCTCGCAGATAAAGGCATTCTCGAGCTCATAAACCTGTCCTTCCTTACAAATCGGACAAACGCCGATCGATTCGTGCTGGGACGTGTCGATCTTTTGCGGCGCGCCATTTCCGTCGGTACCAAAGTCGAATTCCGGTTTAAAGTCTTCACCCAATTTTACTGTTGCGTTGAACGGTCGGCCCATTTTACTGCGGAATCCCTCCAGTGGACCAACTCGTCCCTCGGCCAGAAGCTTCTCTACTTCCGGCCTCTCAAACAGCCGGCCAGCCATCGTCTTCCAAACAATCAAGCCACAAGATCGACATTTGAACGTGCGGTAATCTTCATCGAACGGACCGCCACCGCACTTTGGACATTTCGCCTCCAACGTCTCGAAATCACCACTGACGCTGTCGCCTTCGAAGTTTTTCGCCTTTTCGACGATCTCACCAGCGAACTGCCTAATGTGCGCCATGAACTCCTTGCGTTTCATGGCGCCTTTCTCCATAAGATTCAGTTTGTATTCCCATTCACCGGTCATTTCCGGAGCACAAAGCTCGGCCACACCGATGCCGCGCAGCAATGTGATCAACGCCATGCCCTTTGCTGTCGCGATCAAATCGCGGCCTTGCCGGGTAATATAGCCGTCGTGAATTAGACCTTCGATGATCGTTGCACGCGTGGCTGGCGTCCCGAGTCCTTTCTTGCGCATCGCTTCGCGCAGCTCTTCGTCCTCAACCAATTTGCCTGCACCTTCCATCGCCGAGAGAAGTGTCGCCTCGTTGAAGCGCGCGGGCGGTTTCGTTTCATTTTGCGTCACCTCGACATCCGGAACTTTCGCCGGTTCGTTTTGAGAAATTGCGACAAGTGATTCTCCGCCCTGTTCGCCACCGGCTGCTTCGCGGCCATAAACCTCGAGCCATCCCGGGTCCTTGATGATCTTGCCTTCGCTTTTAAAGGCGTCTTTTTCGACGCGCGTAATTCGCGTCGTCACTTCAAATTGCGCCGCTGGAAAAAAGACCGCGATCAACCGGCGCACAATCATGTCGTAAATTTTCCGCTGCCCCTCATCGAGCCCATGCGGCGCCTCTCCGCTGGGGACAATGGCGAAGTGGTCGGAGATTTTCGCGTTGTTGAAAATCCGTTTCGACGGCTTGACCCAATTATTTTCCAGCGCGGTGCGTGCATGGTAGTTGTCGATCTTGCCTAATGTTGATCGCACGGTCGCGAGATAATCTTCAGGCAGGTAGCGCGAATCCGTGCGCGGGTACGTGATTGCCTTGAATCGCTCGTAAAGTTGCTGTGCAATCTGGAGCGTGCGTTTCGCACTGAAGCCGCGACTGTTCGCCTCGCGCTGTAAACTGGTGAGGTCGTAAAGTAATGGCGGCGCTTGCGTGGTTGGTTTGCGTTCTTCGGTGGCAATTCCCGTTTTGCCAAGGCAACGATTTTTGATTTCTTCCGCAGTGGCTCTGTCCCAAATCCGTTCGGCGCGCGCATCTTCATCGCCGTCCTTGGCGAAATCTTCGCGGAACCATCGGCCGCGGTAGGTGCCGGCTATGACTTGGAAATCGGCAAAAACCTCAAAGAACGTTCGCGGCTTAAAATCATGAATTTTTTCCTCACGCTCGGCCAGAATCGCCAGGGTGGGGGTTTGCACACGACCGACCGGCGTCAGTTGAAACCCGCCTGTCTTGTTATTGAAAGCGGTCATCGCGCGGGTGCCATTGATTCCAACCAGCCAGTCGCTCTCGGACCGGCAGACCGCTGCCTTCGCGAGCGGAATCATTTCCTCATTCGAGCGCAAATGCTCAAAGGCGGCGCGGATCGATTCGGTGGTCATTGATTGCAGCCAAAGACGTCTGATTGGTTTTTTGCTTCGGCTTAGCTTCACTAGATAACGGAAGATAAGCTCGCCTTCGCGCCCGGCGTCGCAGGCGTTGATTAAAAGGTCGACATCTTTCCGCTGAATCAACCGTTTCAGCGCGTTAAAGCGTGCCTTCGTTTTTTCGATTGGCTTTAGCTCAAACTCATCGGGAATGATCGGCAGATTCGAGAAGGTCCATTTTCCGCGCTTCACATCTAATTCGCTTGGCAAAGCAAGTTCGACCAGATGGCCGATCGCCGACGAAATGATGTAGCGATCATTTTCGAAATAGTCATCGTGTTTTTTGAAACCGCTGAGCGCGCGCGCGAGGTCGCTTGCGACACTGGGCTTCTCGGCAATGACAAGGGATTTGGACATTTAGAGCAGGAACCGAAGCCTAGCTTCGCGGTAATTGCAATCGGCAAAAGAAAAAGGCGGGCGACCCTAGCCCAGTTTCACAAAATATTTCCCGGGCAACTGCTTTACGAGCCGCTTCAGTTCAAGACGGAGGAGAGTAGAGGAGACAATTGCGCTTGGCAAATCGCATGTGGCAGCAATCTGATCGATCGCCGTTTCGGACGAATCGATCGCATCATAAACGCGACGCTCATCCTCGGAGAGCATTGGCAGGGGGCGCGCTGCTGCTT
>QHOJ01000109.1 GCA_003218735.1 Verrucomicrobiota bacterium | reverse complement strand
TTGCTCGGGGTCGAGATTGATCCTCCGGGCGCGGCCGAGATCGCCACTCGCACGCGCGGAACTCCTCGGACCGCAAACAATCTCCTGCGCTGGGTGCGCGATTATGTGCAGGTGAAAGCCGAAGGGAAAATCACCGCCGAGTTGGCCGATCGTGCGCTCACCATGCTCGAAATCGATCGCGACGGCTTCGACCAATGGGACAAGCGAATCATCGAAACTTTGATCCACAAATTCAACGGCGGTCCCGTCGGTTTGAATTCGCTCGCCGTCGCGATCGGCGAAGAAGCTGGCACACTCGAAGAAGTGAACGAGCCGTATTTGATCATGGAAGGTTATATCAAACGCACGCCGCAAGGCCGCGTCGCAACACCAAACGCGTATCGCAAGCTCGGCTTGAAACCGCCCGCAGGTGCGCAAGCAGAATTGCTGTAGAGGGAATGTTACGGCGACTTCGCTAGATCCGCCTGACCTGCAGGAACGAGTTGGAATTGAGCAGAAACTCGAAGTCGGTTTTTATCACGGTAAATTCGAAATCGCGAAGGGCCGGGTCCGATCTCAGCAAGGGACGGTAACGACTCGGTTCGACTTCGAACGTCACGGTCGGATAAATACGCGCTTCACCCCGCGTAATACGCATGATTTCAAGGATCGAATCGCGGTGGAATTCGTAGCTTAACTGGTCCTGATAAGCGAACAGGAAATATGAGACCAGAGTCAGGTCAAACGAATCGTCTGCGAACGGCAGCTTCGGCAATGCGCCTGAGACGTAGCGCTCGGGATGCGCCTGATAATCGAGCAAAAACGTAGAGGAAGCGCGCTTGCGTAGTTCGCGCATGTGTTCGGGATTTTTGTAATAGGTCCAGCGATAAGTTGGCACGCTTCCAATTGCGCGAAACACCGATTGGAGGTCCGGCTCGCAACGCTCGGCAATTTTTTCCGGTGTGAGCGAATAGATCGGATCGAATGAAGTAACGCGTATGCCGCGCGCGTTGGCTTCCGCGCAAAACGAACTGACGCCGCTCGCGACGTCCAGCATAGTTTTCCCCACCAGGTCCTCCGGATTGAGCAGGAAATATCGGCGATACTCATCGAAAGTGCGGCCGAGCAGGACAACACGATCAAGTTGAAGGCCGCGTTTCGTGGACATGATGAAACGTGACTCGTTAAAAAGGTTACATCGTTACAACGGAAGACTCTCCGTTTGCAACCCTACGCGCTTAACTTTTTCAACGCTTTCGACGTGGTGAAGCCGACGATTTTACGCTTCAGAAAAGCGAGAGCGAGCCGTTGGCGTAACTTCCAATTCGAACCCAGCCGTAGCTTCCGTTCTCCAGCCGGACCGCCCAGAAATCAAAATCACCATTGGCCCGGTCACCGGCAGAATTCAGGGCCAGCGATCCGGTTATCCCCTGATACGCGTCCGCCTCACTCACGAATGCCGCTTTAAAAGCCGCGAAGTTCTTTAGATCGCCCACATCTTCTAGCGCACGCTGGATCACAAAAAGCCCATCGTAAGTCGATAGCGCAAAGGCGTCGGGCTTGATTCCTGTACGGGCTTCGATCGCGTCGGAGATTGGTTGCCATTCGCTCTGCAGCGAGTCCGGAAGTCCGAAGATTGGATTTGGGTAATCTACACTGGCCGCGAAAGCCGCAGCAGTTGCATCACCTATTAACGCCGCAGAAAGCGCGACGCCATCGCTGCCGTACCACTTCGTTGTCGAAAGCGGGGCCCCCAGAGAGTGCGCAGCGGTGAAGATGTCCACTACTTCATCGAACGCCGCAAGATAAACCGCGATTGTGGAGGGATTGGTGTTCTGGCTTATCAAATCGTTAATCTGTGCGGCGATTTCTGTGGTCGCCCGGGAAAAGTCGGTCGTTGATGGCTCGTAGCGAAAACCTGAAGTCACGGTGGTGCCAAGAAGCACTTTGAACTGTGCTTCAACCGAATCGTGCAGACCGTTATTGCCAGCATCGTTTCGCCATAGCGGGACGATGTGCAGGATTCCATCGTTCGACATCAACGCGACGATCGCCGCAGCTTCGAGCGTGTCGTCTGGGCAAAGACGAAAGATGTTATCACCGGCGATCGAGAGCGAAGAAGCGGTACTGCCCTGGCTGATCACGAGAATGTTGTGCGCGTCCGCGTAAGGCTTGATCATCCTAACCTCTGAGCTCGTTTGCGGTCCGATGATGATTTGTACACCGCGCTTGTCGAGGTCCTGGATCGCTTCCAGCGCCTTCGAGGGATTCTGCTGAGTGTCGCGTACAAAAAATTGAAACCGATATCCGCCGTGTTGCCTAATCGCTTCTGCTTCGATTTGCTCTTCGGCAATCTGCAACGCGGCAACCGTGCTTCGCCCGAGGGAGAACCCCGATCCCGTTAATGACACGAGTACGCCAACCTTGAACACCCGCTGGGAATGGAGCTGGCCAGATGGGTCCCCCGACGCCTGACTACCAAGAGAAAACGCGAGTAGGCAACAAGCGAAGGGGCGGAAGAAAGAGCGACGGTTCATGCGCGCCGGGATGATCTCGATGGGAGCGAATATGTCAAGAGGGAGGTCTCTTGGAACCAAATCGTCGGGTGTAGCGGCGTTTGTGCCAAACGCCTGTTTTGGTTCGGCGCTTGACACAAGCGCCGCTACAACATTCGGTTCATCGCTTCAACGCTTCATCACTTTAACATGCAGCTTACTGCCGACTTCTTTCAACAAACATCCAAGATTCTTACGGTTGCCGAGCTGACCCGCGCCATTCGCGGCATGCTCGAGACGAAATTTCGCGCCGTCTGGGTGCAGGGTGAAATCTCGAATTACAAACTGCATCCGAGCGGGCATCAGTATTTCACGCTCAAAGATGCCCGGGCCCAGATCGCGTGCGTGATTTTTCGCAACACGATGCCGCCGCTGCGGCAACCGCTGGCCGATGGAGCACAGGTACAAGTTTACGGACAGGTTTCAGTGTTCGAAGCGCGCGGACAGTATCAGCTCAGCGTCCAGATTTTGCAGCCCCGCGGACTCGGTCTGCTCCAGGCGAAGTTCGAAGCACTCAAGCGCAAACTTGAAGCCGAAGGATTATTTGCGGCCGAGCGCAAACGTCCGTTGCCGAAATTCCCGCGTCGTCTCGGCGTCGTCACTTCCCCGAGCGGCGCGGCCATCCGGGATATCCTCAACGTTTTGAAACGGCGTGCGCCCTGGTTGGAAATCTTGATTAACCCCGTGCGCGTCCAGGGAACCGGCGCGGCCGCGGAAATCGCAGTCGCCATTCGCGAGCTGGCTACGCCGAACGAACATTGGCAGCCTCTCGATCTTATCGTGGTCGCACGGGGTGGCGGCAGCATGGAAGATTTGTGGGAATTCAACGAGGAAATTGTCGCCCGCACCATTGTCGATATCTCCGTGCCGATTGTCTCCGCGATCGGACACGAAATCGATTTCACTATTTGTGATTTCACGGCTGATTTACGCGCACCGACTCCAAGCGCCGCTGCCGAATTGATCGTGCCGGACATTGTCGATCTTCGGCGGCGAATCGATG
>QHOJ01000108.1:1936-5731 GCA_003218735.1 Verrucomicrobiota bacterium | reverse complement strand
CTGATCGACGGAATTTTCAAACTGGCAATGAGCGATTTTCACGAGCCGATCAACCTCGGCAATCCGCGCGAGATGACGATCAAACAATTCGGTGACGAGATCATTCGTCTAACCGGGACAAAATCGACAATTGAATACAAGCCGCTGCCCGTGGACGATCCGAAAGTGCGCCAGCCGGATATTTCTCGTGCGAAAAAAATTCTTGGCTGGGAACCGCGAGTGAATTTCGAAGAAGGAATTACTCGAACGATTGAATATTTTCGCCAGTCACTGCAGAGCCAGGGCACGCCCTGATTCGTTGCATCATTAATAACATTAGTATGAAAGCAAACTCTCTCCTGCTTCTTTTCATTTTTATACCGCTCATTGCCGATGCGCAAACGCGCACGGCGACTGATTTCCAGATCACGAAGATCACTAAGAACTTAATTTCGACCCCGCAATTTGCCTATACTGGCGGGGAACAGCATCCGACCAACCAACGGGATCGTTGGCTGGAAGTGGAGGTTGAATTTGCAGCGGCTCCTGCACTAACCGATGAGGTGACGTTTAAGTACTATATTCTCTTCAATGGAAACCTTCTGACCGGTGAAGTGACACACGTAAACATTCCCGCTGGCCGCGAGAAGCGCTCAGTCATGTACGTGACGCCACGCGCGCTTGATCGATTCGGAAACAATCGCCCGATTACGGCGAACTCATGCCAGAACATCGCCGTGCAAATTGTGCAACAAGGTACTGTGAAAGACGAGTTGAATCTGGTGCGCGCCCAACCACAGTGGTACGCAAACATGTCGCAGGTTTCCGGATTCGTCTTGAACAAAAACGAAACGCCGTTTGCTCCGCTTTACTGGGATCGTTACGAGCAGATTAAAACGTTAAGCCGCTGATTCCCGATCGAATGGCCAGACCGACGCACCTCATCAGTCTAAACGTTGGATCTCAGACAATCGGCTTGGCCCATTTTCGCGTGCAGTCACATGGGGGCTTGGTGTTGATGGACTATCGCTTGCGCGAAATTGTAACTGAGCCGGGAGGTGAGGGAATGCGTCACGCACAAATCGCCGTTGTGCTGCGCGAAATGATGCATGAGATGCAAATCAAGCGCAGCACCGTCAACTATGCGATCGCTGCGCAGTCTGCTTTCCTGCGTTTTGTCAAGTTGCCCTTGGTCGATGAGGAAAAAATCGACCGGATCATCGGATTTGAAGCACAGCAAAACGTCCCGTTTCCAATGAATGAAGTCGTTTGGGGTTACCAGCTCGTCGGTGGCGGGTCGGACGAACAAGTTCGGGTTGTGATTGTTGCGATTAAGGCAGACTATCTCGAGGACATTAACGCGGCTGTTGAGGAGTGCGGATTGCGCGTTGAGAAAGTCGGCATCGCGACAACGGGGTTGTACAACGCTTTTAGGTATAACTACAGCGAGATCCTCGGTTGTTCCTTGCTCGTGGATATCGGAGCCCGAACGACTAATCTCGTCTTCATTGAGCCAGGGAACGTTTTCTTCCGAAATATTCCAATTGGCGGCAACTCGATCACCGCCGCGATTGCCAAGGAATTTGGCGAGCCATTCGCGGCAGCCGAGCTTCGTAAGAAGCGTGACGGTTTTGTGAGCCTCGGAGGAGTCTATGCCGAGCCGGCAGATTCCGATGTCGCCCGCGTCTCCAAGATCGCGCGCAACACAATGACACGGCTGCACACAGAGTTGATGCGTTCCATCACTTATTATCGCGCACAACAGCAGGGGAGCCGGCCGGAGCGCATTTTCCTTTGCGGCGGAAGCGCAGGCATGCCTTATATGCGCGAATTTTTCCATGAAAAACTGAAAGTCCCGATCGAGTTTTTCAATCCGCTACGCAACGTTACCGCAGTCGGCTCGGCGCCTGCGTCTGAGCTTGCGCGCTCCGCATATTTGCTCGGCGAACTGGTTGGGCTGGCGCTGCGGAGCGTGAGCAGCTGTCCGATGGAGCTGAACCTCCTCCCCGGAAGTGTCGTTCGGAAGCAGGAATTGGAGCGGCGCAGGCCGTTTTTTATCGCAGCGGCGGCGTGCTTCATTCTCGCTTTGCTTGGCTGGTCGGCCTACTACGCGCGCGCAGCGCATGTGACACGCCTGAGCATGCAGGTTCTTCAACAAAAGATCGACATCATGCGGAGCGCCGAAACGCGGCTCGATAGATTGAAAAAGCAAGCTGCTTCCTTGGATAGCGTCGCCACTCCACTCATCGCCGCGATTAACGATCGCAGCTTCTGGCCGGAGATTCTTGAGGAGCTTAATGCACGCCTGCCGGAAGGGAACATCTGGATCACGAAGCTTGCCGGCACTTCCGGGGGAAAGCTGGTCGGCGTGAGTGAGCAAGAGAAGGGAATCGGGGAAATTGCGCCGAACCCATCACCTGCAGGAAAACCGGCAACGAAAACCGTCAGCCCAAGCGGTCTGGTGATCGATGGCGTTAATGTGCGAGGTCTCTACATGTATAATCCAAAACAGCAGGAAATCGTCGTCGATTACTTTCGCAATTTGGCTGGCTCGCCCTTTTTCAATATCAATCCAAATAAACCGGAGATTGTGATCAAATCGACCTCAGTTCCCAACGACACTGAGTGGGCGTTTCCCTACGAATTGCAGCTCGACCTTCGTAAGCCGGTGAAGATGCCATGAACTGGTTTCGACAGAACCGATGGCTCGGTACTTTTTAGGCTGTCTTTGCAATCTGCGGATTGATTGCCGCTGTTCTTTTTTTCCTTGCAGCGAGCAACTGGAGGAGCGCCCGGAGCATGTTTGATACGGCGGCCGCGGAACGAAGCCGGCTTGAGCGCCTCGATCCATTTCCGAACGATGCCAATTACCGGAAAATGAAGGTACTACTCGAGAATTACAGCGCCGCGCTCGACAAGCTCAAAGAGGAGCTGAAAACGGAGGCCCTTCCGGCGCCACCGTTGGCGCCCAATGAATTTCAATCGCATTTACTACAGACGATGCTGGCCACAACGCAAAAAGCACGCCTCAACAAAGTAAAACTCCCGGCAACTTTTTACCTCGGCTTCGATCCATTTGTCACGAGCCTGCCAAACTCAAACGAGACGGCCCGTTTACTCGGGCAGGAGCTTTCCGAAATACAAATGTTAATCAATATCTTACTCGATGCGCGGGTGGACAGTGTAACCTCTCTCCAAAGGATGCCCTTGGCCGAAGAACGCGGAGTCCCGCCTGCTCGAACTCCAATCCGTGGACAAAAACCGGTCAACACGGTCGTAGCGGGCTCGAAAATGCTGGAGCGCAACGTTGTTGATATTTCGTTCAAAGCAAGCCCTTCAGCAGCGCGAAAAGTGCTGAATCAAATCGCAAGTTCGTCTGCGCAGTTCTACATTATTCGCACCCTGTACGTGCGAAACGAGAAGGACAAAGGCCCGCCGCGCGAAAAAACCGCGGAACCGAATCCGCCGGCAAAGGAGCCGTCAGCCCCAAGCCACCCGGCCAACGCGCCCCTGACTTTCATTGTTGGCAATGAGCATATCGAAATCTCGGCCCGGATCGAGATGTTGAAGTTCACATTTTGATGCGAGTGACACGAAAATGAAACATAAGCGCATTAAAGGTGGATCGAACAGTCCCTTGCTCGATGCCAAAATCTGGCGGCGAAACCAAATTAATTTGATATCGCCCACGGAGCGGACAATCCACCTGCTCGCGTTTCCGCGCGTTGATAAGATCGAAATCTAACCATGGACTGGATTCGGGAACACTATGACCGTGCCACGCTCATCGCGGCGGCGATCTTTCTTTTTATTTCC
>QHOJ01000108.1:0-1765 GCA_003218735.1 Verrucomicrobiota bacterium | reverse complement strand
CGGCGCAAATGGTCTGCCGGCGACGTTGCAAAACACGCAGGTACACCCGCCGGTCCCGAATGAGTGGTTTGAGCGATATGGTTTAGCAATCGCGGATGCAGATGCTCTCGATCAAGATCCCGATGGCGATGGCTTCACCAACCTTGATGAATGGTACGGCCACACCGATCCTACCGATAAGAACTCCCATCCCGATTATCTGACAAAATTACATTTGGTATCGGCCACCGAAGAACCTTTCCGATTCATGTTTGCATCATGGGTTGGCAGCACATTTGCCCTCAACACAATTGATCAAAGCGAGCCGACGCAATTCTTGAAAATGGGAGATACCATCCGCGGCACCCGCTATAAGCTCGTTAAATTTGTCGAAAAACACGCCCGCAATCAATATGGCACCAATGTCGATGTTTCCGAGTTGGTCCTCGAACATGAAGACAGCAAAGAATCGCTCACACTGGTGAAAGAAAAGGTCGCGACCTCGCCTCAGTCGGTTGCCACCTTTGCCTATGAGTGGGGCGGGCGCCGCGAATTCGAGGTGAGAAAAGATCAAGAATTTTCCTTGAAACCGCTGGAAGAGATCAAGTATAAGCTCGTGGATGTGGCGCCAACCAAGGCCGTGATCGTGAACACACAAAAACCAAATGAGCCAATCGAGATCGGTTTTGCCGCTCCATAAATTTTGCTTATGAAAAAAATCCCAGCCATCCACAGCTTGCTTCTTCCCAGCCTAATTGGCCTTTCACAAACCCTTATTTGTCTGAGCAGCGCCGCTCAGGCCGTGGAGGACATTTCCCAGCGGGAGGTTCATCGGCGTCAGACTGTGCTACCGCAGGGCGAAGCCGCCCTGGCGCGTGGCGACGCCGCCATGCGAGCGAAAAATTTTGCGCTCGCATACCAAGAATTTAAAACTGCCGTCACCTATCTGCCTGACGCAGTGGTTTCCGGAAAAGCCCATGACAAAGCGGTCGAGGGTTTTTGTGAAAGCGGAGTGGCGTTGGCGAAAGAGCGCATCGCCGAGGCCAGGTATGCTGAGGCGGAGGCGATCCTCAGTGAGATTTTAAGCGACCGTTACGATCCCAACTGTCGTCCGGCGATAGAGTTGCTCGCGCATTTGCACCAGCCCGGTTATTTCAACCAGACGATTGGCCCCAAGTTCCTCTCGAAAATCGAAGAAGTAAAAGCGCTGCTCACTGAAGCCGACGGTTATTACCTTTCCGGCCGGTACGATCTGGCGTTCAAGAGATATGACCAGGTTCTTAATCTTGATCCCTACAATGTGGCGGCGCGTCGAGGACAGGAAAAAATCGATAACGCGAAATACCGTTACGGCGACGAGGCCTACAACGAGACGCGAGCGCGCCAGCTCTGGCAGGTGGAGAAAGGCTGGGAGGAACCAGTCCGCCGCTACGGCCAGACCGTCAATCCTGTCACAGACGCCTTCGCAAGAAATACGAGCGGCACAGCCCAGATCACGACCAAGCTGAACACGATCATCATTCCGCACATTGAGTTTCGCGATGCCAGTATCCGCGAGGCAGTCGATTTTCTCCGCCAACAAGCAGCCGAAAATGATCCTTCCACTGAAGGGAAAAAAGGCGTCGATATCGTGTTGCGTTTAACACCAATCGGGCAGGTTGCTCCTCCGCCGGTGCCGGTTGTTCCTGCGGCGGGGCCAGCTACCGCTGCTCCTCCGGCTGCCGCTGCCGCGCCCGCAGGAGGAACCACGCCAGTTACCGCAGGTCCAGTTGTCACTCGCCCGGTG
>QHOJ01000107.1 GCA_003218735.1 Verrucomicrobiota bacterium | reverse complement strand
TTCACTCGCTCTGCATCGAGCGCGGCGAACGCGTGGAGATGATCCGGCATTAGCACGTAAGCGCCGATCCATACGCCGTGGACAGGACCTTGCCTGGCAAATCTAATAAACGCCTCATGAACGTCCTGTTTCGCGAGGATTGGTCTCCGCCGCGCCGTGCAAGCCGTCAGGAAGTAAATGGGAGCCCGCACATAAATGCGATCGAGGCGTCCGAGGCGATTAGGCACTGAATCGAAGCGTATCGGATTTTCTGAGTGGAGTCGACGGCTTCTGTAGCAGCGGTCTACGCCGAAAGCATGCGACGCCCTGTAGCGGCGGTCTGCGACCGCCGAAAGTATGCGACGCTCAGAGAGCGCCGCTACAAAACGTTTCGGCGGCGGCGCTTCCATCCTTCGGCTCTTGCGATATAGTCCGCGCAGATTGAATTCCGTTCTCACGCAAACACAGCCCGTAACCGCACCAAGCAATCGCCATCTTGCTCGCACCGCGCTGGCTGCCGCCGCCATCGCCGCGCTTTGGTTTATTCTTTTCTGGCAATTGAGCGGTGAATGGTCGATCAACGAGCAATATAGCTACGGCTGGTTCGTTCCATTTTTCGCGCTCTACCTCTTTTGGTTGCGCTGGGAAGATCGGCCAGCCTCGGAAGTCAGAAGTCAGAAGTCAGAAGTCAGAAAGCGTTTGCTCGCCGCTAGCTTGGCGGTCCCTGCGCTCCTGATACTCTTGCCGGTTCGTCTTTTTGAAATCGCAAATCCTGATTGGCGTCTGATCAATTGGGTGCACGCCGCCGCCGTTACCACTCTCACCCTCTTATATGTGGGGTACATTGGCGGCGCGCCCTGGCTGCGACATTTCGCATTCCCGATTCTCTTCGCGTTCGTCGCCGTGCCTTGGGTCTCGTCAGTGGAGGCGCCAATTGTTCAGGGATTGATGCGGGCTGTGGCGTGGGTCGCCAGTGAAACAGCGAACTCATTTGCGATTCCCACCCAGCTCGAAGGCAACGTCATCCGCATGCCAAGCGGAGTTGTCGGGATCAGCGAAGCGTGCAGCGGTGTGCGCTCGTTGCAAACGTCGCTCATGATTGGTCTCGTCTTCGGCGAACTGAAGCGATTGTCGATCTTGCGCCGCGTTGCGCTCGTCGCCGGTGCGATTGCCATCGCCTTTATTGCAAATTGCGGGCGCGCACTTTTTCTCGTCTGGATCGCAGCGTCGAAGAATATGGCCGCGGTCGGCCACTGGCACAATCGCGCGGGTTATTCCATCGTTGTCGTCGTTTTTGCCGGCTCGGCGCTCCTTGCCATGCTGCTCGGGCACGGAAAGGCGGAGGCTAGAAGTCAGAGGTCAGAAGTCGGAAGTCAGAAGTCAGAGGTCAGAGGTCAGAGTTCCTACTTTCTAATTCCTACTTTCTACTTTCTACTTTCACTCTGCTGGCTGGCGTTTGTCGAAATTGGATGCGAAACCTGGTATCGCGCGCACGAGAGAAATGTCGCGCCACTCCCACAGTGGACGGTGCGTTGGCCGAAAGATGCGCCTGGTTTTCATGAAATCGAAATCGACGAAGACGTGCGTGACACGCTCCGTTACAACGACGGGCATGAAGCTGCCTGGGAAGTGACCACTGCAAAGCGTGAAGACAGTTCCAGTTCTGTCGAACGACGTGCTGCCGTGAACTGCACATTGTTCGTTTTTCGGTGGAACCCGGGAAGTTCGAGCGTTGCTCGCGCGCGTGCGCATCATCCCGATATCTGTTTGCCCGCGCACGGCTGGAGGCAGGTGGCAGACAATGGAGTGCGCACCTATCCGACAGCCAACTCGTTTGCCTTGCCATTTCGTCATTTCGAATTTCGTCCTTATAGACCGGAAAATTGGGGACAACGGGTTGCGCATACGTTCTATTGTTTGTCGGAAGATCGTGTGCCGGGCCCTTCTGCCACTGGCTCGAAACTGCCGCAAATGACAGTTCCTCGTCCGAGATTGACCCGTAATGAACGCATTCGTCGGGTCCTCGAAGGGCGGCGCAATTTGGGCCAGCAGGTGATGGAGGTCGTGTTCGTCAGCCGCCACGAAATCTCGGCACCGGACGCGGAATCGCGCTTCAGCGAACTAGTTCGCGAAGTCGTTTTGGCAAAGCAAGGCAGCCAATGACCCGAGTTGTAGGGCGTCAGTGCTTGCCGCGCCATCGCGGAGCGATTGTAGCGCGTTTGTATCAGACGCCGATCTCATTAAATCGGCGTTTCACCGAAACGCCCTACAATTTTCAGTTTCATGATTGAAAATCCCCTGGCAATGACCCGAATTGCAGGGCGTTTGTGCTGCCGCGCCATAGCCGGCGCGAGCGAATCAAAATGCCCTGTAAAAAATATTTTAAAAAATCTTGCCATTCCAAAGACAACTGATAAAACGGTGCCGCGCGAAGAGTTCGTGCAATAGGAATTCACAGGAGGAAACAATATTATGAAATTGCAAAAATGTTCACTCTTCGCCGCGGTAGTAGGCGCGTCGATATTCACGGCTTTTCTCGTCCCGAAGGCGAATGCGGGTGGGCTGGGGCCAATAGATTCCTTCAATTTCGAAGGGACCAGTCCTTTAACCTCAGTCGTCAACAGTTACACCGACTTGCAGGGCAGAGGCAACGACATCGAGGCAGCTGTTAGACCCATTCCCGAGCCGAGCACATGGGTAGGCGGCGCGCTCGTCTTTGTCGCACTCGCTTATACGCAGCGCCGCCGTTTCGCACGAATATTCCGCCGCGCGTAAAGCTAAATTGGAGGCACTGTCCAGGCAAAATCTTCTTGCGATCTACGGCGCTCAACGCCCTACAAAAAAAAGTTAAAAAAAGTCTTGCCATGCGAAACAGGTCTGTTAAAACAGCCCCAAATCGATATCAATGATCGGAGGAAACAACATTATGAAATTACGGAAATGTTCACTCTTCGCCGCGGTAGTCGGCGCGCTGCTCCTCACTGCGGCTTTCGCCCCGAAGGCGAATGCGATATTAGCGGTTTATTATAACTTTGAAGATCAACCTCCGGTCCCGGATTTTACTTCCGAAGCAATAGGACTACAGACTCCGGCGCTCCAGAGCAATTTCGGCGGAACTTTTACAGACGACCCCGCGTTAGTTGCACCTAACAACGTTTTTCCTACCGATCCGGACATGAACCTTCACTCGCTCGGCCTCAAGGATTCCGGAGCAAATAATGGGGCTTATTTTCAGTTTCATGTCAATACGAATCCCCTTGTTGGCATGTCTTTGAGCTTCGCGGTTAATAGCATGGGCAACGGCTACATACATCGTCAACTTCACAAGTGATAACTTTCGCAGTCCCTGCGTGAGCTGAAGGCCAGTCAGACATTACCTTCCGCTTGGTTTTTACCGGGGCAACATCGTCAGGCAACAATCTCCAGAATGTTATCGACAACATCCGGCTGGATGTTCGCCAAGTCATTCCTGAGCCCGCGAGCGTCGTGGGCGCGTTGCTTGGCGCGTGTGGACTATGCTGGAATCAGCGTCGCCGGCTGATTCGCTTGCTGCGTTTGCGCTACGCGTAGAAGCGCACACCTGAGTTAGTCAGTCTCCGGCGCTTGACCCCGGCGCATTTGGGGTGAGTGTCTGTCGCGGATATGCGGCCATCACGTCGAGTTGCACCCAAGGACCTCGATCTGCCCGGTGTGCGTCGAGCCGCACTGCGTAAAGCGCGACTCCGGAGGCGCCGGTGGCGTCGTTTCTTCCTGGCACTTCCGGTGGTCGCAGCGCTTGGTATCGCGGTCTACTTTGCTGTGCCCCCGATTCGCGGAGCGATTAAGGACTGGCAGTCCCGTCGCCTGGCACATCAGGCTGTCGCGCATCCAAGCGAACCGGAGGCTGTGCGCGCCGTCGCACGATTGCGCTCCCGCACGGGTCAAAGTATCACCGCGTTTGAGTGGTGGAACAGAGTTGATGAAGAACGCCGCCTGACGATCGAAGACCGGCGCGATTTTGCCGGGGCAGCTCTCGCCGTTAGTGAATTAGCAACTGCCGGCAAACAGATTGACGCGCTGCTTGCACGGGGAAGAGACGTGGCGCCGCTCGATATCCTGCTCGCCGGCCAACTCGCCGTTCGCCGAAAAAATCCACTTCTCGCGGTTGATTATGCCGAACGCGTAATGAGCGATAACCGCGCAAAGCCTTACGAAATTCTTTCCGCGGCAATTCTTGTTCTCTCGGTCACGACGCCTGAGTCAGCGGCTCACATCAGTGCATGGAAACGCATCGAGGACGTGGCGCGCGATCCCGGAAATGCGGCGTCGCTCGACGCGCTCGTGTTCCTCGCGAATCAACAATCGCTATCTCCTGCGCGCCCGACCGCCGGCAATCAGAGTTCCACGTCGTTTGAGCTGGGCGTTCCTGGGTCGCAAAAGTCGGTCGCGCCCTCGTCCTTAACTGGCGAGGCGTCCCTATCGCTCGCTCAGAGCAAGGCCACCTCGCAACCCGCGGCAACGACGATGGGGCTTCCCGAAATAGCCGATGCGCTGGAAAAACATCCCAATGCACGCCCTTACCATCGGCTGCTGGCCTTTCAACTGCGTGTCCGGCACGATCCCGCGCTCACGGATGAATACATTTCGCAAGCAGTCGAGCGATTCGGCAAGGGAGATGACGAAACCCTTTCTGCATTGACCGCGTGGCTGAACAGCTTCGGCCGCGCTGGGAAGACTTTGGAACTGGTAGACCTGGATCGTGCCGTACGGAATCAGGCTCTCTTTCTACAGTACATTAATGCTCTCACAGCGCTCGAGCGCTGGGACGAGGTGAAAGAGACGTTGATGAGTGAACGGTTTGCGATTGAGCCGGTTTTTCAACATATGTTTCTCGCCACCGCGCTGTCGCACCTGGGGGGCGAAGCGACTGCTATAACGAATGAATGGCAACGCGCGCTGGAAGCTGCCGGCAATAATTCAGAGAAATTACTCGCTCTGGCCGGTTATGCCGAGCGGAACCGCGCCAACGATGTCGCGGATGCCACCTACATCGAAGCGATCAAGTCCGCGCCAAAAAATCGTGCAGCCTACGTCGGACGTTTGCATCTGGCGATGGCAGCCGGACACACTGCCGAAGCGCA
>QHOJ01000106.1 GCA_003218735.1 Verrucomicrobiota bacterium | reverse complement strand
CGGTCGCAACCGGATCGGAATCCGTCTGGCAGCAAAGGGGCGGGCACCATGAAATAATATTCGCAGGAGCTCGGGAGACGTTCGACGAAGTTTCAGCATCCAGCGATAAAGCCGGAGCAATCCGCTGTGATCGGCAAGATCGGCAATCGGCGGTGCGCCGCTGACAATGGCGATTGCGCGCACCCGTTCCGGCATTAACCATGCGGCTGAGTAGGCGTAGGGCGCCCCCCCGGAAATCGCGAGCATTCGAAATTCAGCAAGGCCAAGGTGATCGGCTAATTGCGCCACAATCGGCGGCCATTCTAATAATCTGCGATTTGGTTGGAAGCTGGATCCACTGATGCCTGGCCGGTCCGGCGAAATGATGTGGATGTAAAGGTCGCGTGCCGCATCGTTTGTTAGTTGTGCCATCGTGCGCGAGCTCGGCCAACCATGGCAAAACATCACCGGCGTTCCGGTTAGATCACCGTACTCCTCAAAAGCGATCTGGTCGCCGTTTTCCAGTTGAATCAATCTTTCGCCACCCATCTTCTATAACGCTGATGCTTTTTCAGCCCTTGTATTGCAAGCCCCTAATCTGTAGTCCAAATTGTGTTACGGACGTCCCATAATGGCGTTTCGTATTATTGGTGATGAACGATTACTCACAACCTGGAGCGGGAAAAATTTCAGTGCACGGCAATGGCGTGGGTGCGCCGTCACCGGAAGAAGTAGAGAAACGTGCCAGGGAAATCGCAATGATCGACGAGCGCAATCCTGATGAATTCACCGACGCCGATTGGGCGCAAGCGCGCCGTGAATTGCTAGGGGTCGCTGTTCCCGTGCCGCCAGAGGAAACAAAGCAGAACGCCGATTTGGTTGAAGAATGGGAAGTTGTCGCGAACAATACAGGTCATCGAGCACCGCGCGCTGGATTGGACGAAGAAGAAACGCTTGGCGAACAGCTGGTAACCGGCGGATTGGAAGAAGCGGCGCACGATCAGATGCTCGCGGCGCGCCGAGAGGAACTCGAACAGGAAGGTGGCATCACTTGAGCTCAATCGCCGCGCCCGCGATCGGCGAAACCACGGCCATTCGTTCGCGTTCGCACACGAATGCATCGCGTGCCGAAGGTCTGCTCGCGCGGTTTCGCGAAATCAGAGATTTCACGACAGGACTCTGCGCAAATCTCGAGCCCGAAGATTGTGTCGTGCAGTCGATGCCCGACGTCAGCCCAACCAAATGGCACCTCGCTCATACCACCTGGTTTTTCGAGACGTTTATCCTGAAAAAATTCCTTTCGGGTTATCGCGCCGAAATTCCGCAATACGCCTATCTCTTCAATTCCTATTATAATGCGGCCGGCGACATGCACCGGCGCGATCTGCGCGGTTTGATCTCGCGACCGACCGTAAATGAAGCGCGACGCTATCGTGCATCGATCGATTCGCACATCGCCAGTCTTCTTTCCGCTGCTGACGAGAAATTTCTCGATGAGATTGAACCGATTCTAGTTCTCGGCATTCATCATGAGCAGCAGCACCAGGAATTGCTCATCACAGATATCAAGCACGTCTTCGCGCAAAACCCGCTCTATCCCGTCTTCCGCAAAACTGACATCGACATCGCTCCCTCAAAAACCGAACCGATTCGCTTCGTCGATTTCGACGAAGCAACGGTGGAGATTGGTCATCATGGCTCTGGTTTCTCCTACGACAATGAAGGCCCGCGACATCGGGCATTGGTCCCCGCCTTCTCACTCGCTTCACGGCCCATCACGAACGCAGAGTTTCTCGATTTTATCGAAGCCGGTGGATACACGCGCCCGGAGTTTTGGTTATCACTCGGCTGGATAACAGTGAACGAACAACGCTGGCAGGCGCCGCTCTACTGGGTGAAACGCGATGGCACCTGGTGGCAATTCACACTTTCAGGTTTTAAGCCAGTTGATGAAGCAGAACCCGTGACCCACGTCAGCTACTTCGAGGCCGACGCCTTCGCAAATTGGAACGGAGCGCGACTGCCTACCGAATTCGAATGGGAATATGCCGCGAATGATCTGCCGATCGAAGGAAATTTTGTCGAGAACAAGCAATTTCATCCGAGAAGCTCGACAGTTTGGGGACAAGACCGGCATCTCCATCAAATGTTTGGCGACGTCTGGGAATGGACACGGAGCGCCTATTCCCCCTACCCCGGTTATCGCGCTGCGCCCGGCGCACTCGGCGAATACAACGGCAAGTTCATGTGCAACCAGTACGTCCTGCGCGGCGGTTCCTGCGCCACTTCCCGCAATCATATTCGCCGCACCTATCGCAACTTTTTCCAGCCCGAGAAACGCTGGCAATTCACCGGAATTCGGCTCGCGCGCGATCCTCAATGAATCCCAAAGCCGCCGTGCTCGAGCGCGAGCCGGCAACTTCTGATTTCTTGTCGGACGTTATCGCTGGTCTTTCCAGCGATCCACGCACGCTGCCGTGCAAATATTTTTACGACGCGCGCGGCGCAGCCTTGTTTCAAAAGATTTGCGAACTGCCCGAGTATTACATCACACGAACCGAAATCGAGATCCTCGATCGACATCGTGCCGAGATCGCATCGCACTTGGGAGCAAAGATTGAATTGATCGGGCTCGGTACCGGCGCCGGCACCAAAACGCGCATTCTGATCGAAGCGCTTGAAAAGCCCGCCGTCTATATCCCGGTCGATATTTCAAAGAAGCAATTGCGCGAATCGACTGGGCTTTTCCAACAAATTTTTCCCGACTTGGAAATTCTGCCCGTCTGCGCCGATTATTTGCAATCCGTCGTGCTCCCATCGCCGCGGCGCAAAGCCGCGCGGAAAATTGTTTATTTCCCCGGATCAACCATCGGCAACTTCGAGCCGCACGAAGCGACAGACTTTTTGCGGCGGATTGCCAATCTTTGCGGAGACGAAGGCGGACTGCTCATCGGCGTCGATCTGCAAAAAGATCGGCATGTGATCGAGGCCGCCTACAACGACAGTGCAGGTGTGACTGCCGAATTCAATTTAAACCTGCTCACCAGAGCGAACCACGAGCTTGGCGCTGATTTCGATTTGGCGGCCTGGCATCACCATGCGATCTACAATTCGCGCGAAGGCCGCATCGAGATGTATTTGATCAGCGAAACGCGCCAGCACGTTCATATCGAAGATCGCCAATTCGATTTTCACGCAGGTGAAAGGATTCTCACCGAGTATTCCTACAAACACACGCCCGACGGATTCGCAGCGCTCGCGCGCAATGCTGGATTCGAGTTTCAAAAAATGTGGTCGGACGAAGCGCGCTTGTTTGGCGTTTTTTATTTCAAATTGTAGCTGGGGTCGCTGATCCCGGCCCCGAAAGCGTTCGGGGTACAAAAATGAGCGCGCTCGTTCAACTTATCGATGTAAGGAAGAGTTACGACGGCGCGCCAGCGCTGCATCCCACAAATCTTTCCATCGAGCGCGGCAAAACCACAGTCTTGATCGGTCCGAGCGGCTGCGGGAAATCGACACTGCTGCGAATCATTATCGGACTGATCGCGCCCGATTCTGGCACAA
>QHOJ01000166.1 GCA_003218735.1 Verrucomicrobiota bacterium | reverse complement strand
TGGAATGCGCAGACGTGGCAAACACTCAAGCTCGGTTGAAGTCTTCAGTGTGATGCGCGCGGAACGAAGCATTCGCCGCGCCGACCTTTGCGTGTTGATTGTCGATCTTACGATGGGCGTCACCGCGCAGGACAAGCGGATTGCAGGCCTGATTCAAAAGGCGCGCAAAGCAGCGCTGGTTGTTTTGAATAAATGGGATTTGATCAAGCCCAGACGGAATAAAAAGAGGATGATGGCGCAACTCATCGATGAAACGCGGATGCGCCTTTTTTTTCTCGACTACGCGCCGGTCCTGGTTGCATCTGCACTAACCGGAGAAAACATCGACAAGTTATTTGGGCTTATCGAAAAACTTCGGCGCGCAGCACGGGAGCGCATCGGCACCGGGATTCTAAACCGATTGCTCCGGTCGGCTCTTGCCGCCAACCCGCCGCCAATGATCTCCGGTCGGCGCCTCAAACTCTTTTACGCCGCGCAAGCCGGTGGTAATCGCGAAGCCGCACTAGACCCTCCGGAATTTGTCCTCTTTGTAAACGAGCCACGCCTGTTGAGCGAAACTTATCACCGTTACCTCGAAGCGCGTATTCGCAAAGGACAGCCCTACCCTGGCCTTCCCATCATTTTAACCTGTCGTCCACGCCAGGAAAGGCGGGGAACGTAATTGTCGATCGGTGCTCGTCGCGTAGCAGTTTGATCGAACATTATCCTCGTCGCGCCTGTCTCATCACACCGTATGAAATCGACGCAGGAAATCACTCAGGAAGTGCGGGAGCTGGGCCAATGGATTCCGCCATTGCGCCAGCAGGTTGGTCATGTGGTGGTTGGCCAGAAATATTTGGTCGATCGCCTTTTACTCGGCCTGCTCGCCAACGGTCATCTCCTGCTCGAGGGCGTGCCCGGGCTGGCCAAAACGCTCACGGTAAAAACGATGGCCGCGTGTATTCAAACTGGCTTCCAACGCCTGCAATTCACGCCCGACCTTTTGCCCGCGGATTTGATCGGCACGCTCATTTACAATCCGCGCACTGGCGAATTTACGACGAAGCTCGGGCCGCTTTTTTCGAACTTAATTCTGGCGGACGAAATCAACCGCGCGCCAGCAAAAGTGCAGAGCGCGTTGCTCGAAGCGATGCAGGAACGCCAGGTCACCATCGGTGAAAAAACTTATCCGCTTTCCGATCCGTTCCTGGTTTTGGCGACGCAAAACCCGCTCGAGCAGGAGGGAACCTATCAATTGCCGGAAGCACAACTCGACCGGTTCATGTTGAAGTTGAATATCGGTTATCCGCAAAAATCCGAGGAGCGACAAATTCTTGATCTAATGGCGACTTCAGCACCCGATCTGCGAGTTGATCCAGTGATTGACCCAAAGCAGATCATCGCGGCACGCGACGTGGTGAACCAAATCTATATCGATGATCGGGTGAAAGATTATATTGTCGATGTTGTCTGGGCGACGCGCCAGCCCGTGTCCTACAATTTAAGCTTGGAAGGACTCATCCGGTATGGCGCCTCACCGCGCGCGACAATCTATCTTGCCCTCGGGGCGCGAGCCCACGCGTTTCTGAACGGCCGCGGTTACGTCACGCCGCAAGATGTAAAAAGCATCGGCCCGGACGTGTTACGGCACCGCATCATCGTGAGTTACGAGGCTGAGGCGGAATCAGTGACGAGTGAAACCATTATTGAGCAGATTTTTGCAGGACTGCCCGTGCCGTGACGTTGTCGATGGAAGAAGAGAGACATACTCCCGCCGAGATCCTTAAGAAAATCCGAACGCTGGAAATAAAAACGCGAGGCCTCGTCGAGACAGCGTTCGCTGGCGATTACCACAGTGTTTTCAAAGGTCGGGGAATGAATTTTGAAGATGTGCGCGAATATCAACCGGGTGACGAAATTCGCGCGATTGATTGGAATGTAACGGCGCGGCTCGGCACCGCGTATGTGAAAAAATTTACTGAGGAACGCGAGCTTACGGTGATTTTGGTTGTCGATGTGAGTGCATCAGGAAATTTCGGAAGCACCGCACAATCGAAGCGCGAATTGGCGGCGGAAGTAGCGTGTCTACTGGCGTTCAGCGCGATCCGGAATAACGACAAGGTCGGGCTGATTCTTTTCACCGATCGCGTTGAACTTTTTATTCCGCCGAAGAAAGGCCGATCGCATACCCTGCGGTTGATTAGGGAGATCTTGTTTTTCAAGCCTCAGGGACGCGGCACAGAACCGGCCCTGGCGCTCGATTACCTAAACAACATCGTGACGCGGCGAGCAGTCGTATTTTTCATCTCCGATTTTCAAGCCCCCGACTTCTCGCGGGCGCTTGCGGTAAGCGGACGACGGCACGATTTCATCGCGATCCATATTCGCGACGAACGCGAAAAAGTGTTGCCAAACATTGGCATTATTACGCTGGAAGATGCCGAGACCGATGAGCAAATCGAGATCAACACAGCCGATCGCGGGACGCGCGGGCGTTTCACCGACCTGGCCAGCGAACACGAAACCGATCTGGCGCGCACACTACGACGGAACAATATCGACGCGATCGCGCTCCAGACGGGAAAGGATTATTTGCCAGCGCTGCGCTCGTTCTTCAAACAACGCGAACGCCGTTTGGCTATTCGCTAAATGACGATGTCGACCTTGTTCGTGTCGATCCTGGCAGCAGAGGAATTTCACGATATTGCGCCACCAGTGGATTACTCGCTGATACCTCCATGGCTGGTTTTTGCCGGAACGTTTCTCGCGCTAACAATCCTTGGCTTGATCATTTGGTTGATTGCGAAACGACGACGGCGACCGCAACCGCCTCAGTTGCCGCGGGACCGCACACTCGAAGCGCTCGAGCGGATGCGGGAGCAGATCGATCGCATGAATCCGTATCAATTCAGCATCCATGTGTCGGACATTCTTCGCCGCTACGTGACCGAACAACATGGATTGCCGGTGACGCGGCAGACATCGGTGGAATTTCTAAACGCGCTGACCGAGGCGCCGCAGTTTTCGAGCGATGAGAAGTCGTTGCTCGAAGATTTTCTGAATCGATGCGACTTGATCAAATTCGCACGCTATGAAGCGACTTCAGCAGACAGCCAGCTCTTGCTCGAAGAAGCAACCCGATTTGTGAAGGGAGGTCAACAACTTGCAAGTGTCTAATTGGTGGCCGGCCAACACTGGGCTGACTTTCGCGCGCCCGTGGTTCCTTCTCCTGTTGCTGGCGATTCCATTGCTCGCGTATTTGCGCGGGAAGCGCGGACCAGCTGCCGCCTTAACGTTCTCATCGACATCTTTTTTTCGCGTCATTGGAAAACAAAGCGCGGCGCGCCTCGGAAAGATCCTTCGGTCTCTGCTGCTTGCATCGCTCGCGATTTTCGTCATTGCACTCGCGCGTCCGCAGCTTGGCAAAAGTCTCACGCAAGTCGAAGCCAGCGGGATCGATATCATGCTCGTGCTCGATGTCTCCGGGTCGATGCTGACAAAGGATTTCACCATCGGCGGGCAGGAGGCAACGCGCGTCGATGCCATTCGCGAGGTCACGCGGAAATTCATCGAAGGCCGGCCGAATGATCGTATCGGAATTATCGCCTTTGCCGGGCGGCCATACGTGGTGAGTCCAATGACGCTGGATCACGACTGGCTTTTGCAAAACCTGGAGAGAGTACGGATCGGGCTGGTCGAAGACGGCACCGCCATCGGATCGGCCATGGCAGCGGCGGCCAACCGCCTTAATGACAAGCGCTCAAAAAGCCATGTCCTTGTACTTTTGACTGATGGAGAAAATAACGCCGGCAAAATTCCACCTAATACTGCCGCCGAAGCAGTCAAGGCATTGAGGATTCACTTTTATGCCATCGGCGCTGGAATCAATGGGATCGCACCGGCCCCAATTTTCACCCAAAAAGGGCCCCTCACCGATGCACTGGGGAACATGCTCTACGAAAACCAGCGCGTGGAATTCAACGAAACAGGCTTGAGGGAGGTCGCGAAAATTGCAGACGGCAAATTCTTTCGGGCGACCGATACCAAATCGCTCGAACAAATTTATGGCGATATCGATAAGCTGGAGAAATCGACTGTGAGTGTGAAAAAATATCAGCAGTACCGCGATCTGTTCCCACTCTGTCTGATGAGCGGTTGTGGTTTACTGCTTGCGCAGATTTTGTTGTCGCAAACCATCTGGAAAAAACTGCCGTGAAGAAGATGTCGATCTTATGAGCTTTGGCGCACCGCAATGGCTTTGGGGATTGCTTTTGGTCCCGATCTTAATCGCGCTGTTCATTCGTGCGGAGCGTCGCGGGATCATTCGCTTGCGTGAGTTTGTTTCGGCACGTTTGCTGCCACAACTTGCAGGAACAGTAAACCGTCCCCGGCGAATACTGAGATTCGGGTCGCAATTGCTGGGCCTCGCTCTGGCAATCATTAGTCTGGCAGAGCCGCGCTGGGGTTACACGTTTGAAGATGTGAAGCGCAAAGGGCTCGACTTGCTGATCGCCGTCGATACTTCGCGCAGCATGCTTTCCAACGACGTGCAGCCCAACCGGCTCGAACGCGTCAAACTGGCCGCTCACGATCTCATCAATGAGCTCCAAGGCGACCGTATTGGTCTGATTGCTTTTGCCGGACGCGCTTTTTTGCAGGCGCCGCTTACGGTCGATTACGACGCCGCGATCGAGTCAGTCAATGATCTCGATACGAAGACCATTCCTGAAGGCGGCACAAATATCTCGGCGGCTATCAGTCTTGCGACGCAAAGTTTCGGCAAAAGCGCGGTAGGAAATCGCGCGCTCGTTATTTTCACCGATGGCGAGGAGTTGAGCGGTGATGCCGTTAAAAATGCCAAAACCGCCGCTGATGCAGGCGTCCGTATCTTCACGATCGGCGTGGGAACTCCGTCTGGTTCTCTGATTCCGATCAGCGGCGAGGATGGTGAAACGACCTTTGTTAAGGATTCAGCAGGTCAAGTCGTAAAATCGAAGCTGGACGAAAAGCGATTGCGCGAGGCCGCCCAGGCGGCCGGCGGATTTTATCTACATTTAGAAAACGGACCGCGCACGATGCAGCAGCTCTACACCGAAGGCCTTGCGAAAATGCAGGCGGCCGAGATGGACGTGCGTCTGTCGCGCCGGCCCATTGAACGTTATGAGTGGCCACTGGGCGCAGCGTTAATCGCGCTTTCCTTGTCAATCTTGACTGGCGAGCGCAAGCGCAGCCGGGAAAGCATTTTTGCTCGCACACCGGCAAAAATCGCGACTGCGGCTGCAGGGTTGTGCGTCGCCATTTGTCAATTCGGTTTCGGTGCCGCTCCCGGGCTTGACGCATATCGCGACGGCAAATTCAACGATGCAACTCATCCCCAATCCCGTGCGGAGGATAAACTACAATTCGATTCCGGCGCGGCCGCTTACAAATCGGAAGAATACGGCAAGGCACTGGAATCGTTTAGTCAGTCTTTGCTTTCGCCCGATAACGGCTTGCAGAGTAAGAGCCATTACAACCTGGGCAACACGCTCTACCAGCGCGGCGAAATACAGAAGAGTGATGACAAAAAGCTGAGCGATTGGACTAATGCGCTCGATCATTATCAGGAGACGCTCAAGCTCGAACCGCAAAATAAAGAGGCGAAGGAAAATTACGATTACGTAAAGAAGAAGATCGACGACCTGAAGAACAAGAAGCAGCAGCAACCGCAGCCGTCGCCTTCGCCATCACCGCAGCAAAAGGACAAACAACAAAAGCAGCAGAATCAGCAATCGCAGCAAGATCAACAGCAAAACCAACAACAGCAGCAAAACCAGCAGCAACAACAGGAACAGCAACAACAGAAAGACCAGCAGCAGCAATCACAAGATCGCCAAGCACAAAGCCAATCCGGGAGCGGCAAGGATCAAAAAGAGGAGAAGCAAAACGGCCAGTCTCAAGCGAAGAACGATTCCCAGCGATCTAAGCAACAAGAGGGCAGCCAACCTTCACCTTCCCCGTCCCCTTCTCCGGGTGGGAAAAGACAAAATCAGGACCAATCAGGTGAAGGCGAACAACCGTCTCCGAGTCCCGGCGACCACGGAAATGAGATGCCTTCGCCATCACCTTCTCCGGGAAACGGTGAAGGGTCGGAGGAAAATCCAACACCGTCCGCTACGCCAACAGAATCGCCGCAGAAAAAATTCGCGGGTGAAGTGAAGGGGGCTGCAAAAGATGAATCACAAAAACCCACCGACAAGAATGCGCGGAGTGCTGAGGCCGAACCGGAAAAGGAAGGGCAAATGAGCGAACGTCAGGCCGAAGCGCTTTTGCAATCGATGAAAGACGAGGAAGCGCGGGTCCAACTTGATGAACGCAAGGCCACCCGGCGTGTCTATAACGACTGGTAGCTAGTGCGGAGGGTTGATGGTTGATTGTTGATGGTTAACTGGAGATGTCGATGCATAGTTCACGGATCGGACTTGTCCTCATCGCGCTAATCGCGGGGCTGGGAGCAAACACCGCATTCACAGCGTCACCGAGTGTTACTGCGGTCCTGGGTAACTCGGAAGCCGTCGTTGGACAGACGGTCCAAATGGAAATCAAGGTGACCGGCGCCAATAACGCGGACTTGCCCGCAGAGATTTCCGTGGACGGACTGGAAATTCATGAGACTGGCACGTCGCGCCAGTTCGAGATGCATAACCTGACGACGAACTCGAGCACCGTTTACATTTATACAATCCTGCCGTTGAAGCCGGGCACATTCACAATCCCGCCTCAAATGATTCGCGTGGGCAGTAGTTCACTGCGCACGCCGGCTCTCAAGCTGAATGTTTCCGATTCACCAAATCGCTCGACCCGCTCTAATCAAACTGCGCAACCCGCAAGCCCGAACCAATTGGTTTTCGCTGAACTGATCGTTCCAAAGAAAAGTGCCTTTGTCGGAGAGATCGTGCCAGCGGAGATTCGGCTCGGATTTGACCCACGCGCCCATCCGAAACTGATCGATGGTCCTGAGGTCAGCGGGCAAGGATTCACTGCGCAAAAATTGCAACAGGGCGGAGAGAATCTCGAGACGATCAACGGGAGAACTTACGATCTCGTCACATTTAAGACGGCGATCGCTGCGGCGCGTTCTGGAAAATTTGACCTGGGGCCCGTGAAGGCAAAGGCGCAAGTATTAACGCCTCGAGGACCTGGGACACGGCGCTCGCGTTCGCCGTTTGATCTGTTTAACCTCGACGATCCGTTTTCGGATCCATTTTTCTCCGATCCTTTCGGCCAGTTGGGCGAGCGGCGTGAAGTAGAGATCAACAGCGATCCGGTGGCTTTCGAGGTCAAACCGTTGCCGCCAAACGCGCCGGCAAGTTTTTCGGGCGCGATCGGGAACTTTACGATGACGACTGAAGCAAAGCCGAAAAGCGTATTGGTAGGCGATCCAATTACCGTCACATCGACAATCTCCGGGCGTGGCAATTTTGATCGCGTCAACGCGCCAGCCCTGGAGGATGATCACGGCTGGCATAAATATCCGCCGTCTTCCAAGTTCAAGCAGGATGACGAGGTCGGAATTAGCGGCACAAAAACTTTCGAAATGGTGCTATCGCCCAATGAAAAGAAGCAAAGCATTCCTCTGCTCGCATTTTCGTATTTCGATCCAGTGAAAGAGCGTTACATGACGCTGCACAGCGATCCGATCGCGATTACTGTTCAAGGCGGCGCTGCGCCGGGCCCCTCCATTGCAGCGCAACCATCGTCACCGACGCCGGCTACGATGTCAGCTGTGCCGGCAAAGCCGCAGGATATTTTATATCAACTTACCGAACGCGGTCGGATGCAATCGTTCATGCCGCTTTACGCGCGTCCAATTTTCTGGACGTCGCAGTTGATTCCGCTGCTGATTTTACTTGGATTTGCTGGATGGAAGATGCGACAGGCCAGAATCGGCAACCGTGAGGCACGGCGAATCGCGGCGTTGCAGCATGAAGCTGCTGAATTGATGCGCAAGTTGCGCCGCAATGATGTGTCGCCGCGGGAATATTATGCGGAGGCTTCCAGGGTTGTTCGTGTAAAGGCTGCATTAGCGCGTAACACCGATCCAAACGCTATCGATGCAGAGACGGCGGCCGACACGTTTGGACTAAACGGAGATTCACGCGAACGATTGAAGCGATTGTTCGAACAAAGCGACGAATTGCAATACAGCGGCACCCACAACGGTTCGGAGCGGATTTCCCCGGAAACTCGCCACGACGTGCTGGAATTGCTTGACGATTTGCGCGTATGAAAGGCCGAAGACTTCTTGTCGGTCTTTGCTGCCCAGTGATTTGCACCTTTGTTGCCGCTTCATCCTTTGCACAAACGGATTTTGATAAGGCAAACAAGGAATATGCGCAGGGGCATTTCAAAGAAGCGATCGCTGATTATGGAACGCTTGTTCGCTCAGGACAATGGAGCGCAAATTTGTTTTACGATCTCGGCAACGCTTACTTTCGCGCGGGCGATTTTGGTCGCGCGATCTTGAATTATGAGCGCTCGCTCGCACTGGAACGGCATCATCCCGAAGCTGCAGCCAATTTGCAGATCGCGCGCGATGAGGCGCGCGCACTCGAAATGCAGCAGAGCTGGCCGGAGCGGTATCTGCAATTTGCCAGTGTCCATCAATACAGTATCGTGGCAGCGGTCGCTTTCTGGGTGGGCGCCTTTTGTACTGTCGCCCTGATTTTTGCGCGTCGCCGATCTGCTCGTTTGATTGCACTGTCGATTCTGTCGTTTTCAGTTTACGCATTGGCGATTTTTGCTACCTACGAAATCGACCATGGCAACAAAGGCCGCGCGCTAGCGATCATCACCGACGACAACGTGCAAGCGCGACTTGCGACAGCTGATACGGCCAACAGCATCCTGGCATTACCCCCGGGCAGCGAGATCAAAATGCTGAATACGCGCGGTGACTGGGTTTACGCGGAGCTGCCGAATAATTTGCGTGGGTGGATTCCGGCAAAGAGCACGGGATTAGTGCGGCTGTCCAAGTAGCGGCGGTCTCCAACCGCCGAATATTTGCGGTAATCATAGATCGCCGTTACAGCATTTTACATGAGCCCCGAGATGGAAATCGGCACCGACAAGAAGGCTCTCCGGATTAATCTAGAGTCGAGCAATTACGGAACATTCGCCGAGATCGGCGCGGGCCAGGAAGTGGCACGCCGATTTTTTCGTGTGGGCGGCGCGGCCGGCACCATCGCCAAAACGATGTCGGCCTACGACATGACATTCAGCGACGCGATTTACGGCCCGGCAGATCGGTATGTCAGTCGCCTTCGTCTTCAGACGATGCTCGATCACGAATACGCGCTTTTGGTGGAGCGGCTCGATCGAAAACTCGGAGCGGAAAAAACGTTTTTCGTTTTTGCGGACACCGTGGCGGCGCGCAGTTTTAAACAGCACAATGAATCTCACGGATGGCTCGGCGTGCGATTTCAGCCCGAGAAACGCGGTACACCGAGCCAAATTATCATCCACGTGCGGTTGCTTGATGAGGTCAACGTCAAACAACAGGAAGCGCTCGGTGTCATCGGCGTGAATCTGCTGGATGGCGCTTTTTACCAGCATGAACCCGAAAAACTAATTTCATCGCTTCAGGAGAACCTCACTCCCGGTCGGATCGAAGTGGACTTGATCAAATTTTCCGGACCGGCTTTTCCACGGGTCGATAACCGGTTGATGAGTTTGCAATTAGTCAGCCAGGGTTTGACGAACGCCGTGATGTTCACAGCGGACGGTGAGATGGTACAGCCGGCTGAAGTCCTCCATAAAAAGGCTATCCTTGTCGAGCGCGGCAGTTTTCGCCCCGTGACCTATGCCACGAACGATATGCTCGATGGCGCGCGACGCGTCTTTCTGGCGCAGTCTGCCTGTCCGGAAAAAGATCTAGCGGTGCTGATGGAAATGACACTGGAGAATTTGCTCGCTGAGGGGCAGCTCAATCACGCAGATTTCCTCGCTCGAGTTGATATTCTCGGTGCCCTCGGCCGGACAGTTTTAATCTCGAGATTCGGCGAGTATTATCGGCTCGCCGCGTATCTTTCTCGTTATACAGACAAGATGATCGGCCTGGTGATGGGCGTGCCAAGTTTGATGGAAATTTTCGACGAAAAATATTATCTGAACCTCGAAGGCGGAATTCTGGAAGCGCTCGGGCGGATGTTTAAGGGAGAACTAAAGCTTTACGTTTATCCAATGATCGACGAAGCCAGTGGAAAGGTCGTCAGCGCAACACAGGTCAAAGTAGCTCCGAATCTGCGCTCTTTATTTAGCTACTTGATCGACAATGAATACATCGAGGAGATCACCGATTATCATCCAGAATATTTGCGAATTTATCCCCCGGATGCGCTCGCTAAATTGCAGTCTGGAGACAGTGCATGGGAGCGAATGGTTCCGCCAGAAGTAGTGAAGATTATCAAGGAACGCGAATTTTTCGGTTACCGCGCATCTGTTGCTGCCTGAACACGGTTAACACGATTCCCGGCTTCACATGAAGATTGCCGTTGCCCAAATCTCGTGTTCACTCGGTGATCTGAAGGCAAATCTTCTGAAGATCCGCGACTCTTCAAGGCTAAAACTCTGCCAGTTGCGCAGCGCTAATCGACACGAATTCGCTCTCGTGAAGTTTGACCCGCTTTGTCCCGCACAGTAATTGCCACCACTGCCTTGCCGAGCCAAGCACGATCAACAGCACAAGCACGAGGAAGAAAAGAGCAACCAACGCGTCGAATTGCCAGACACCTGCTTGCCGCGCCAAATTAGCGCCCTTGGCTGGATCGGCAATTCCGGCTGCCTCACGCAAAAGTGATCGCGCGCCACTTAAAAAACCGAGTTTGGGATCCGGCGAGAAGACCTTCAGATAACCAGCCGAAAACGTGACCGCGCACATAAAGCAAAGCGGCAGCACGGTCACGAAAAGATATTTCGCCTTATGCATTTTGATCAGAATCGTCGTACCAAGGCAGAGCGCGACGACTGAGAGTAATTGGTTGGCCAATCCAAAGAGCGGCCAAAGCGAGTTGATGCCGCCAAGCGGATCGATAACTCCCACATACAAAAACCAACCCCACGCCGACACCAGCAACACGCTTGAGAACAGATTCGCGCTCCACGAACGCGTGTTACCAAGCGGGCGCCACAGATTACCCAGGAAATCTTGAAGCAAAAACCGCCCCACCCGCGTTCCCGCATCAATCGTTGTAAGAATGAACAGAGCCTCAAACATGATCGCGAAGTGGTACCAAAGCGCGAGCGCGGTTGGGCCAGCGGAGATTCGTGCAAACATGTGCGCCATACCAACCGCGAAAGTCGGCGCCCCGCCCGCGCGATTAAACATTGTGGACTCGCCGAGGTTCGCGGCGAGCTCCTGCATTTCTACCTCGTTTACCGGGAAGCCAGCCGCAGAGACTTTTGCCACCACTTCCGTAGGCGCGCCCTTCGTGTTGATTGCGAAGTATTCGCCGGGTAGCAATACACACGCCGCGATCATGGCCATCAGCGCAACCATCATTTCGGTCACCATTGCGCCATAACCGATACTGCGTATTCGACATTCGCGTCGCACCATTTTTGGCGTCGTCCCTGAGGCAATAAGAGAATGAAAGCCTGAGACCGCGCCGCACGCGATCGTGATACATACAAAGGGGAACACTGGACCGGCAAATACGAGGCCACTGCCGTCGATGAATTTTGTGATCGCCGGCATTTGCAATGTCGGGTTGATTAGGACCACCGCGACGGCGAGCATGGCTACAGTGCCGAGCTTCAAAAAGGTGCTCAGATAATCCCGTGGTGTGAGCAGCATCCACACTGGCAGGACCGACGCCGCCAATCCGTAGATCATGATCGCCCATGCAAGCCATTTCTGGTCGTGTCTAAACCATGCTTCAATTGCAGGAAAGTGCGTGAGGAATTGTCCGCCCCACACCCCGAACGCCAGCCCAAGCAACCCGAAAATCGTGACCGCAATCACATTCACTTTTCCCGTACGCAAGCCCATTCCCATGATCAGTGCGACCGGTATGGTCATTGCGATAGTGAAAACGCCCCACGGGCTTTGCGCGAGCGCTTGAACGACGACCAACGCGAGCACGGCGAGCAAGATAATCATTATCGCCAGCACGCTTATGAGCGCGAGCGCACCAACCCCGCGGCCGATCTCTTCCTTCACCATTTGCCCGAGTGTTTTGCCGCCGCGCCGGATCGAGGCGAACAGAACGATCATATCGTGCACGCCGCCGCCGAGCGTTGCGCCGATCAAGATCCAGAGAGTGCCGGGCAGAAAACCAAATTGTGCTGCCAGCACCGGGCCGACCAACGGCCCCGGACCGGCGATTGCCGCAAAATGATGCCCGAAAACCATCCAACGATTAGTGGGTACGTAATCTCTGCTGTCGTTATGCAGGACAGCTGGGGTAGCCCGCTCGTCATTGAGCATGAGTACTTTTGCCGCTAGCCATTTGCTATAGAAACGGTAGCTAATGGAAGTTGCGCAAAGCCCGGCCACAATAATCCAGAGCGCGCTGATTTGCTCGCTCCGCGAAAGAGCAAGCATACAAACCGCCGCCACACCGAGCAGCGTCACGGCGCACCAGAGCAGCTTTTTCCAAAGACTCATCCAGAATGGAATTTAGTTGAAGTTTTAGCACCGCGCCACAACGTGCGATGCATCTACGTATGCGGTTCAGTCACAAAATCAAAAAACTCGTAACCGGTCAGGGCTTAGCCAGCGCAAGAAAACATACGCGGTGGTTTTTCCATCGAACCCGGTTCCCACTCGAAACTACCCGGGTTATTGAAACGATTGATGGGCCGAATTTTCAGGAGATCCGCCGGCGTTACGCTGTCGCAGATCCCGGCGAAGACTGGCCGAAATATCTTGACCTCGAGCGCTGGATCGACATTAACATTCGCCGCATTCGCGAAATTGAACTCGATTTGTCGCGGCCCAAGCACATTCTCGATCTTGGCTGCGGCGCTGGATATTTTCTGCACATCGCGCAGCTGCTCGGGCATAAGGGGCTTGGTCTCGACGTGGATTACCTCCCGATGTTTGCGGAAATCACACGCCTGCTCGGAGTCCGTCGCATTATTTCGCGCATTGAACCTTTTACTCCTCTGCCCGATCTCGAAGGTAAATACGATCTCATCACCGCGTTTATGATCTGTTTCAATAATCATAAACAAGCGAATCTTTGGGGTGTGCGGGAATGGGAGTTTTTTCTGGATGATCTTGCCAAATATCTAACCCCATGTGGTCGCGTCTGGCTGGAGCTGAATCGCGAATATGATGGAACGTTTTACACATCGGCACTAAAAGAGTTCTTCCAGAGACGCGGCGCCAAAATCGACGAGCATAAAATCATCTTTAATTCAGGGCTGCCCGTGCCTGCTTCAGCTTTGTCAGCTGCGCGCTGAAATCTTTTGCGCGCTGTCGATGTTCCTCCACCACGACGGCTGGAGCGCGTTCGACAAACGATTCGCTTTTCAATTTGCTGTCCACTGTTCGGATTTCGGCTTCGATCTTCGCGATTTCTTTATCGAGCCGCGCCCGCTCTGCCGTTTTGTCCCGTGCCGCAATCGCTAGAAAAAGCTCTCCGAGCGGAGTGACCGCGACAGGGACGCCAGCCACCGCTTCATATTGCCGATCCAACCTTACTTCTTCGGCATTTAGCAATCGCGCGATAGTCAGCAGCTCGTTGTAAAACCATTTCTCATGCGTGCGTAAAATGAAGCCTATCTTCTTGTTCGATGGGACGTTCGCTTCCGCGCGCAGATTCCGGCCAGCCTGTACTGCCTCGTAAATCTCCGAAACGAGACGCCGCTTGTTTGCGAGATCACCGTCACCCAATGCGATCTTTCCTGGCGGAAGGACGAACTGAATCGAGCCTTTCCCAAAACCAAGCCGCGACCAAAGCTCTTCCGTGATGTGCGGCATAAAGGGGTGCAGCAATCGCACAACCGCCGATAAAACCAAATCCATCACAGCAAGCGCCGATTTCTTTTTTGTTTCGTCTGCACTGAAGATTTCCGTTTTCGCTGCCTCGACGAACCAATCGCAATAATCGCTCCAGACAAAATCGTAGAGCTCCTGCGCCACGGCATTGAATTGGTAATCGCTATACGCTTTCTCGATCGCTTCGATCGTCTCGTTCAATCGCGCCAAAACTTCCACCGCGAAGATCGACAATTTTTTGTTGTCGACCTTCGGCGCGGCATCGCTTGGCCCGTGCATTTGCCGAAAGCGCGCGACGTTCCAAAGCTTCGTCGCAAAGTTGCGGCCTTCCTCGATTTGTTTTTCATCGAAGCGGATATCCTGACCACTTGGCGCGATTCGCATTAAGCCAAAGCGCAAGCCATCTGCGCCGTACTTGCCGATCAACTCAAGCGGATCGGGCGAATTGCCGAGACTCTTCGACATTTTGCGCCCCTGTTTGTCGCGAATGAGTCCCGTGAAAAAAACGTCGCGAAAAGGAATGTTATCTTCATCGCGTTCCGATTTTCCCGGCTTGAACTCAAGTCCGGCAATGATCATGCGCGCCACCCAGAAGAAAATAATATCCGGTGCAGTCACAAGCACAGACGTCGGATAAAATTTCTTCCGCGTCTCTTCATCCATCGTCTCGTACGCCCACAACCACGATGAGAACCAGGTGTCGAGCGTATCCTCATCTTGTGTCCAGTTTTCGGAATCGACAGGAGGATCAATGCCGACATGAATTTGAGATTTGGAACTTGGGCTTTGGCACTTCGCATACCAAACGGGTATGCGATGTCCCCACCAGACCTGCCGGCTGATGCACCAATCTTGAATCTTCTCGAGCCATTGTGCGTAGACTTTTTCCCAGTGTGCGGGAAAGAAACGGATCAGATGATCGCGCACGACGGCGAGCGCCTCCTTCGTTTTCGGATAGCGGAGAAACCATTGCTCGCTCAAGCGTGGCTCGACCGGCACTTCGCTGCGCTCGCTGAAGCCGACGTTATTTGCATATAGTTCTGTCTTCGAAAGTAATCCCCTCTCCTGCAATAATTCCGCCGCTCTCTTGCGCGCTTCGAATCGGTCAAGACCGTTCAATTCCGGAACGGCGGGACAATTGATCCGACCGTCCAGCGTGAGCACATCAAGAGCGGGCAAGCTATGACGCTCGCCGATCTCTAAATCCAGTTTGTCGTGTCCGGGCGTTACTTTTAGGAGGCCAGTGCCAAATTCGGGATCGATCGCTTCATCGGCAATGATGGGAAGTTTTTCGCGCGCGAGCGGACGCCACGCGTGTTTGCCGAAAAGATCAACATATCGCTTGTCATTTGGATGAAAAGCCATTGCGGTATCGGCCATGATTGTTTCCGGTCGCGTGGTTGCGACTTGGAGAAAACGCCCCGGTTCCTCCACAATTTCATAGCGCACGTAATAGAGATTTCCTTTTTGCGGCTTGTTAATTACTTCTTCGTCCGAGAGCGCGGTCTGCGCAGCCGGATCCCAATTGATCATGCGCCGCCCGCGATAAATCAGGCCGTTGTTATAAAGGTCGACGAAAGCTTTTTGGACTGCGCGAATGTAATTGTCATCGAGAGTATAACGTTCCCGCGACCAGTCGCACGAACAGCCAAGCCGCTTGAGTTGCTCGATAATGATGCCGCCATGTTTCTCCTGCCAATCCAGCACGCGGCGCAAAAATTCTTCGCGGCCAAGATCGTGGCGCGTTTTCTTTTCCGTTCGCAGCAAAAACTTTTCGACAGCGGTCTGCGTTCCGATGCCGGCGTGGTCCATGCCTGGCAGCCAAAGCACTTCGAATCCCTGCATCCGCGCGCGCCGGGCGAGAATGTCCTGGATCGCATTGTTCAGAACGTGACCAAGCGTCAAGACGCCGGTGATGTTCGGTGGCGGCATGACAATCGAGAATGCCGGCTTCGATAATTTCGGATTCGCCTCGAAATCGCGATTGTCGATCCAGCGGGCATACCACTTCGGCTCGACTGTTCTCGGGTCGTACGTTTTTGGAAGCTCGGGCATTGCGATAGATCATCCGAAGTCGCGGCGTGTTTGCAAACTCAAGGTAGGCGCGACCGCCGGCTCGCCCGCAACGCACCACAACGTGCTTGCAGCCTATTGTCGTAACGATCACTTTCCCCTCGCACATGAGCGACTCCCGTGCCATCGGCGTATTCGATTCAGGCATCGGTGGCCTAACCGTTGCCAAAGCGTTGTGCGATTTGCTTCCCAACGAAAAAATTTTCTATCTTGGTGATACAGCGCGTGTCCCCTACGGCGGAAAAAGCGCGAGCACGGTTGAGCGTTACAGCAGCGAAATGACGCAAATGTTAATAGATCAGGGAGTAAAACTGATCGTGATTGCATGCAATTCCGCCTCGGCAGTGGCGTTGCCGACTTTAGAAAATACTCTTCCGGTGCCGGTCATAGGTGTCATTAAACCTGGCGCGCAAGCCGCGATAGTCGCGACCCGCAGCCATCACATCGGCGTGATTGGAACTCGCGCGACGATTAAGAGTGGCGCGTACGAACGCGCACTGCGCGCGCTCGACCCGAAAATCGACATCTCTGCGCGCCCTTGTCCGCTGCTGGTGCCTTTGATCGAAGAGGGCTGGCTTGAGGATAAACTGACCGACAGTGTGATCGCACGCTACCTCCAACCGTTGGTGCAAGATGGAATCGATACCCTGGTCCTCGGCTGCACACACTATCCATTGCTCGCTAATGCGATCGCACGGTTTGTCGGCGACAAAGTTGCGATCGTCGATTCGGCGCGAAACTGCGCGCTTGCTACTCGCGAGCTGTTAGATCGACAATCACTCCGCGCGCCGGCCGGAAATGGCGGGGCCCTCGAGGTCGCGCTGACTGATCCGCCGGACATTTTTCTGCGTGTCGCACGCGAAGCGCTCCAATTGCAGATCGGCGAAGTGCAATTACGCGAGGTCTTGCATCCGGCGCGAGCGTCGTAATTTTTCGCGCGTCTTTTTTGGCAGGCTCTGCACCACCAGCTCGTAAGAATGGTCGATCATTTTGCGTAGTTCTGCGTCGGGAATTCCGCTGTCGATCTCGACCGTATTCCAATGTTTTTTGTTCATGTGATAGCCGGGCTGGACTTGATCATATTGATCGCGCAACGCTAGCGCTAAGTCGGGATTGCATTTCAAATTCACTGTCGCCGGAATCTCATCGAGCGCAGCGAGCGCGAACAGTTTGCCGGCAACCTTCAATACGAGAATGCCTTCTCCAAAGGGCATGCTTTCAGAAGCTGCGATTTTGCTCAGGCAATAGTCGCGAAACTCTTCCAGATCCATTAAGAGATCCGTGAAAGCAAAATTTGCGGCAAATCCTTAACTGGAAGA
>QHOJ01000097.1 GCA_003218735.1 Verrucomicrobiota bacterium | reverse complement strand
CTCCTGCGAATATTATTTCATGGTGCCCGCCCCTTTGCTGCCAGGCGGATTCCGATCCGGTTGCGACCGCTAATCTTAAAGTTCTTACATCCTTCTGATGCAGCGGTCCTGCGAGACAGCGCGGCGTTCGAAGCGTGTTTTGAAAGTGCGCGGCGAGCATGGCGTGGATCTGTCGAGGGTGTGATGATCGATGCGCAAGTTTATGCCGAGCCGTGGGGGTTTAGGTTGGAAGATGTCAATGTACCGGTCCGGCTTTGGCACGGGAAACAAGACCGGGCGTTTTCATTTCGCCTGGCAGACGAAATTGCGAAGCGTCTACCGAATTGCGAAGCGCGCTACGTCGAAGGAGCGGGTCATTACTCGCTGCCAATCCGGCATATGCGGGACATCCTGGCGGATTTGATCGCGGCGTAGCGGTGGGCTTGGCGCCTGCTTTGCAATGGGAAATTGCAGCCGACACGGCTGCCTCTACAGTTTGTCGTGGAAGAAGATTTTCCGGGTGATGCAATTCACGACCAACTGGCGCGGCGACAATGGACTGTTGCAGCACCGTTTGATGCGCGGGTGCGCGAGTTGGTTCGCGACTGGGGTGCGAGTTCTCCGGAGTTGATCGAGGAAATGATCGTGACCGCGCTGAAAATCGCGCGCGATCAAATGAGCATGGCCGATCTTAAGCTGATCAATCGGTCAGTAAAAGAAATGCGCTACGCGGCGAAGGTGTTCGCGCCATTTCGGGATTTGCGGAAAGTCGCCGTGTTTGGTTCGGCACGGACTTTGCCCAATGCGCCAGAGTTCAAAGTGGCGGAAGATTTTGCTCGGGAAATGGTTGCACATAACTACATGGTGATTACCGGCGGCGGAGACGGAATCATGGGTGCCGCCCAGCATGGTGCTGGTCGCGAACGGAGCTTTGGTCTGAACATCCGTCTGCCATTTGAGCAGCGGGCCAACGAAACAATCGAAGGCGATCCCAAATTGATCAATCTGAATTATTTCTTTACCCGCAAGCTGAACTTCGTGAAGGAGACGCACGCTTTTGCGCTGTTTCCCGGCGGTTTCGGCACGCTCGACGAAACGTTCGAGGTGCTCACACTCATGCAAACGGGTAAAGCGCGAGTTATTCCGGTGGTGCTGCTCGACCGGCCGGATGGGATTTATTGGGAGACATGGATGAAATTTCTGACTCAGCGTTTGCTCAAGTTTGGCTTCATTTCACAGGAGGATTTTTCTTTTTTCAAAATCACCCACACTGTCCGGGAGGCGGTCCGAGAAATCCTGCAGTTTTATAAAGTCTATCACTCCGCTCGTTGGGTCGGCAAGAAACTTGTCATTCGAATTAGTCATCGTTTGTCCAGAAAAGCGATTGTCGATCTTAATGAGAGATTTTCGGACATGCTACAGACCGGTGAGATCGTCCAAGGCGTTGCATTGCGTCAGGAAAAAAACGAGCCCGCGATTTGGGACTTGCCGCGACTGATTCTCACTCCTAACCGAAGAAGCTTTGGGCGCTTTCGTCAGCTGGTTGACGCAATTAACGCGTCATCGATCCGATGAAACAAACTCTACGCTGGGCGCCGCGGCCCGCGACGATGAGATCGCGCCTTTAGATTCGGTAACGACGGATGCTTTGTCTTGCTGGATCAATGCAAGATCGACATCGAGCTTGGCCTGCATCATTCGATTGAAACAAAAATGTTCACGCGCGTAGCGTAATGCGTTATCGGCACATCGCCGGGCCAATTCTCGATCGGAAAGAAACTGCACAATCGCGTTGGCGAGGGCTTCAACCTTGTCAGGCTCGACTATTAAACCATTTTCACCGTGTTTAATGATTTCCGGAACGTCGCCAATTCTTGTGGCAACGACCGGACACCCACTGGCGAAGGCTTCGCGTAACACGATGGGCGAAGCTTCCGTGGATAGCGAGGCAATAACCACCATGTCTGCTGCCACCAAGATGTCGGGCGTGTCCCATCGGTAGCCGAGCATGATGATTTTGCTTTCCAGTCCCGACTTGTAAATTGCCTCTCGTAACTCTGCTTCGCGGAGTCGATCTCCCGTACCCTGACCGACAACAACAAAGCGTGCGTCGGGACGACGCTGCAAAATAATCTGGGCTGCTTTTATGAATCGCTTTTGTCCTTTATCGGACCGAATCATCCCGATGTTTGCGATCATCGGTGTATTCTCAGAAAATCCCATCTCGCGCCGGAACTTCATTCTATCGCGGCTGGGATTGAACTTCGAAAGATCTACGCCGGAACCAATCACATGGATTTTATCGGATGAAACCCCGTTTTCCTCGACGAGCTGCTTTTTAATCACTCGCGCGTCGGCCACGATTTTCGAGCAGCCATACTTGAAAATGAAGGCGCGTTTCCTGTTTCCAATCGACTCAGTGATGCAGCGCGCGCGCATCAGAGGCATTCCCAAAACAAAGAGCGGAAAACAAAGCCAATGGTCTTTGGAGCTGTAGGTCTTGATTAGATTGATTTGGTGCCGTCGGCAAAACAGCCAGATACGTAGCGACGCGATCGGATCCAGGCGGCGCCGCAGGCGCATCGCCCATACGCGGGAGCCAAGTTCCTGCGCCTTCGGAAAGACCTCGCTTTTTGGATCGCAGATTAGCCATGCTCGGTGTTCAGAAGCATTTAGCCAGTTGATTTCGAGGCAGGTGCGATACTCTTGCCCGCCCCAACTGCGACTGCTCTCGACGTAGAGAATGTTCACCTTAAACCGCGGGCCAAATCGATGGCTTCGCTATACCTTGCCCGTGGCTCCACGTTTTTCGAGAATATAATCGTGAATCGTATTCACGGTCCTCAGTGCTGTGCTGGCGACCTCAGAACTCGGTACGCCTACACCGAATGTTTTCTCCATGCTTACAACCAGTTCGAGAGCGTCGATGGAATCAAGACCGAGACCATCGGGGCCGAACAGAGGAAGGTCGTCGCCGATTTGGTCCGGAGTTATCTGCAGCATCAAATTTTTTACCAGCATCTCCTTGATGTGAGTATGCAGGTCGGTGTCGGACATAAAGAAGCGGCGATTTTGTCGCAAGTCGCAACGCAGGTCAACTGAGCTCGTAAAATCTTATTCGAGCAGCAACTAGCGTGGCCCTCCTTGCACCAGGCGACGGATTAAAGGTATGCGAGGTTAGCAATAGTCAGTTTTCCAGCCCTAGACCTGATCGGCTTTGCCGCCCGGCGTGATGGTCTGATTTGGATCAGGCCGCACTTCACTGCTCGCCGGTTGGTTTTCGATTCGTGGCACCGTCGATTGCGCGGGTTTTACGTCTGACTTTGCCGCTTCGCTCTCAGATTTCCCGGCCTTATGCAATTCGTCATTGAACTCGTCTTTGGCCTTTTGAAACTCCTTCACTGCCTGACCCATTCCGCGCGCGAGTTCTGGTAATT
>QHOJ01000322.1:1446-2410 GCA_003218735.1 Verrucomicrobiota bacterium | reverse complement strand
CAGCGTCAGCTCGAGTACGCCAACGGCCTATTTGCCCGCAAATTGTATGACTTGGCTATTCCGGAATATCAAAAATATCTCGACAACTACCCAGGGCGCACGGGTCGGGCGAACGCGTATTTCTCGCTCGGCGAATGCTACCGAAATCTCCATCGCGATGGGAATGCTCGCACCAACTTGCAGAAGGTGCTCAACGATTACGGCGACAGTGAATTCGCCGGACCAGCGGCATTCGCCCTTGCCGAGATGGCGTTCACAGACAAAGACTACGCAACCGCGCTCCCGCTTTTTCACCGTTCCGCGGCCAAATCGAAGGAACCGGCGGTGGCGCTTTCGGCGCGTTATTTTGAAGCCCGCTGCCTTGAAGCTCTCGGCAGGAAAGACGAAGCCGCTGATATTTACGCGCAAGTTGCCGAGTCTGGGAATGCAAATCCGTATCGCGAAGATGCACGAGTCACGGCGGCATCCATCTTCGCCGCACGGGGAAAAAAGCTCGATGCGCTGAAGCAGTACGAAGCGCTGGCTAACGAAGCACAGAAACCGGCGTTGAAAGCAGAGTGTGCAGTGCGCGGAGGCTTGATCGCGCTCGAACTTGTCCAAGCCGACAGAGGCAAAATGGACAAGGCCATGGCCGACCGAGCCACCACGTTGTTCCAAAAGGGGCGCACTCTGCCTGACGCGGGAAAGTTCCGTGCGCTCGCGCAAGTCGGTTTTCGCCGATTGCAATACCAAACTGGTCAGTATACGCAGTTGCTGGCCGACTATAAAAAGGAATTGGACAAGCTGCCTGAGGCTGCGCAGGCGGAAGTGTTGTTGCTGGCAGCAAACAGTGAACGCCAACTTGGCCATCCCAAGGAAGCGGAGACACTCTATCACCAGATCATCCAAAAGTACTCCGATCGCGAGGAAGCAAAGGACGCCGCTTACCAGCAGCTGATCAACGTTTACAACTCCGATCCGTCGG
>QHOJ01000322.1:0-1375 GCA_003218735.1 Verrucomicrobiota bacterium | reverse complement strand
GAAGCTGTTGAAAGCCCAGGCGCTTTACAACCAGCAGAATTACACAGAGGCAGCGTCAATATACGGCGAACTGCGCGCGTCTGAGCTTTCTCCACGACTCCGCGCCGAAGCGGCGTACAAACTCGGCTTGTGTCACATCCAGACGAAGAACATTCCCGGCGTGATCGAAGCGTTTACGTACTTCCTGCAGACATTTCCGGACAACCCGCAGATACCCGCTGTTCTGGCTCAGCGCGCTTTGGCGTACGAACAAGACAAGAATTACAACTCTGCGCTTACGGATTTAAACATCATCCTGGCCAAGTACCCGAAGGCGCACGAGCGCGAGGCGGCATTGCAGTTGAAGGCTTTGATTCTCGGGCAACAGGACAATACCAAAAGGATGGTCGACACTTTTCGGCAGCTCCTGAAGGAATTCCCCAAGAGTTCTGTCGCGGCGCAGGCGCAGTACTATATCGGCAAAACGGCGTTCGAAGGAAAGGATTACAAGACTGCGTTGACCGCGCTGAATACGGCCCGTCAACTCAACAAGGAGGATTACTACAATCTCGCGTCGGTTCGGATCATCCTTTGCCACTTCTATTTAAAGGATCGGCCTGCGCTCACCAAGGAGGTGAACGCTTTCATGGCTAACAGTCCAGCCGCTAGCGTGCCGCCCGAGGTTTTGGAGTGGCTGGGCATCGAGTATTACAACGAGAAAAATTTCCAGGCGGCGGAAAAATATCTGAGCGCACTTCGAAAAGTCGATAACGCAGGCAAGGTTAAACCGGACTACTTATTTTATCTCGGCGACGCGGCCACGAAACTGAAAAACTTGCCGGAAGCCGAGGAGGCGTTCGCGAGGTATCTCCAGACTGGCAAAGATCCGGCGGGGAAATTCAACCCGAAGGCCGCGTAAACGCGGAAGCGCGCCTGCTCGCGGGCGAAGTCCAGTTGGAGCGCGGAAATTTCGCTGACGCCGGCAAAGCTTTCAAAGGCGTCGCTCTGCTTTACGACGATCCAGCGATAACTCCGCGCGCGCTCGACAAAGCCGCGCTGGCATTCCGCCAAGCTGGTAACACCGAAGAAGCCGATCGCCTCTCGCACGAATTGCGCGAGCGCTACCCGAATTACGCCGGCGGGTGAACAATTCTAAATGTGCGTGAAGCGCTCGTAGCATTAAGATCCTCGGCGGAATCGCTGATCTGCTAAAGTCGCAGCCTCGACAATATCGCGCTTGATCGAAGGTCGGAGGTCACCGCGTTCGTGTCTATAGTCAACGTCCAGAAGCAACAACCTTGGGCGGACGAAATAGTCGAATCGGTTGGAAATCTCCGCCCGCGCGATGTAACGAACATGTTGTTGTATTCGTTGCAGTAGCTCCGGAGATGTAAGC
>QHOJ01000019.1 GCA_003218735.1 Verrucomicrobiota bacterium | reverse complement strand
ATTCAACAAAATATCTTCGATGAGCTCGATGCGCCAATCATTCGCGTATCACAGGAAGATGTACCGATGCCATACAACGAACGCCTTGAGAAAGCTGTTCTGCCAAACGCGGACAAGGTGATAACCGCAGTGAAAAAAGTTTGCTACGCATGAACGAAGTTAAAAGAGTTACAAATGTTACAAAGTTAAAAAGGGAGTGCCTTTGTAACGTTGCAACTCTTTTAACTTTTTAACCTCTTGGTTCCACATGCCTGAAATCCAGATGCCCAAACTGAGCGACACGATGACGGAAGGAACGCTTGTCGCCTGGAAGAAAAAGAAAGGTGATCAGGTTTCCGCAGGTGAGGTGCTCGCCGAAATCGAGACTGACAAGGCGACCATGGAATGGGAGGCTCCCGAGGATGGAACGCTTACTGAAATTTATGTCGAAGAAGGTGGCAAGGTAAACGTCGGCGACAAAATTGCCTTCATCGGCGGTGAAGGCGAAGAAGCACCCAGGGAAGAAAAAGCGTCGGCGGGAAAAGAGGAGAAAAAGCCTGAGGAAGCCAAGGCGAAAGAAAAAGAGCCTGAAGAGAAAGAAGAAAAGAAGAAGCCAGAGAAAGAACCGAAAGCCGAAAAGAAGGAAGAGAAAAAAGCGGCACCGAAGGAAAAACCTGTAGAGGCAGGCGTGTCGCCTGCACCGACGCAGCCGACGCGGCTGCCACCACAGCGTGAAGAAGCCCGAGTGAAAGCTTCCCCGGTCGCGCGTCGAATTGCGGCCGAATTAGGTGTCGATCTTTCCAGTGTGAAAGGGACCGGACCGGAGCGTCGTGTAACCGAAACCGACGTGCGCGCTGCAGCCAAATCAAGAACGACGAGTGCGCCGCAAAAACCAGCGGCCGCCGCAAAACCGCTGACAGTAAAAGCCGGCGAAGGCGCGCGCATTCAACTCTCCGGCATGCGCAAAATCATTGCGCAACGGCTGGTCGAAAGCCTCGGCCCGGTTCCGCATTTCTATCTCAACATAGACATCGACGCCAGCCCGCTCATGGAGGCGCGCGAGGAATTGAAATCTGGCGGTGAGGACAGGGACGTGGCTAAGATCACGGTCAACGACTTCGTTTTAAAAGCAGCGGTGCAAGCTGCGGTAAAAGTACCGCGAGTGAATGCATCATTCGATGGCGATGCGTTTGTGCAATACGCAGATGTCGATCTTGGCATCGCCGTCGCGATTGAAGATGGACTGTTGACGCCGGTGATTCGCGCCGCGCAAAACAAATCGCTGCGTGAAATCAGCGAACTCGCGAAGGATTTGGCTCATCGCGCGCGCAGCAAGCGGATGAAGCCGGAAGAATTTCAGGGCGGCACATTTACCGTCTCAAATCTCGGCGGCATGGGGATCGACAGCTTTTTCGCAATCATCAATCCGCCGCAGGGCTTTATTTTATCGGTTGGGTTGATCACAAAAACCGCCGTGATTGACGATTCCGACCAAATTGTCGTCGGCCATCGGATGAACATCGGGATGAGCTGCGATCATCGCGTCATCGACGGCGCACTCGGCGCGGAGTATCTTAAGGAGCTACGCCATCTCCTCGAAAATCCGGCGCTGCTGCTGGTCTGAAAGTGTAGCGCCGGTCCATGACCGTCGGACCAGATTCAGCTAAAGGGCGGTCGTCGTCTCCCAGGTCATGAAATCGTCCAGCGTTTGCCGGGTTTTGGCGGCCACAAATTCGATCACCGTCGCGTCATCGACAAAGCCAAGGAACGGGGTCTTGTCGGGAATTAAATCAAACGGGTCAACCAAATAATTGAGACCAGCTACGATCCACATAAGAGCATCATTCGAAACCTTCTGGTATTCACCGCGCTCGTACGCGCGGACCAGCCGCAGCATCGTCTGAAGATACGGCCAATTTTCCTTGAACGGCTGCCTGGGGAGCGACGCCGCCTTTGTCGCGGCTTGTTCAAAAAGCGAGCGCAGACCGCCGGAACCGATGACACGCAATTTTGCTTCGCGGAGCGCCCGGGCAAACGCCTCGCTGCGCAGGGCCGGTTTCTGATAGGAAACGTGCCTTTCGGCGCTGGATTTCGCTTTTCTCATCGGATGAGATGAAAGCATTTCGCTTCGCGGATGAGAAGCGGATTTTTGATTAAGGTTTTGTTGCCAGAATTAGCGGTGAAGGCCCCGGCGCTTCCAGCTTGCGCACTCTTTTGAAGCGCGCTTCTTCCAGCCAGCCTTTGATTTCCTTGAAGCTGAAGGTGTCGCCGCGCTCGCTGTGGATGAACATATTGACGGCAAAGATCAATGACGGAAGCGGCTCGGTGCGCTGGTCGTTTACGAGCCATTCACCGATGGCGATTACACCGCCGGATTTCAACGCCCTAAATGTTTTCTTCAACAACTTGCGGCTGCGCTCTTCGCCCTCGGTGTGGAGAATGTGACCCAGTATAGCGATGTCGTAGTCGTTTCCGAAATCGGCTTCGAGCACATCACCTTCAACGTAGGAAAAACGATCGCTCACGCCGAATTTTTGCGTGGTGCGTTTGGTTATCGGAATCATTGCTGGCCAGTCCTGCGCGGTCACGTGGACTAGCGGCGATTGCTGCGCAAGCGCGATGCCCCAAATGCCAGAGCCGGCCGCGATATCAAGCACCCGCAGCGGCTCGCGCTTTTTGGCGAGACCGAGAGACCGGCCAAGCGTCGTAGCCGCCGGGTAACTCATCGGAATAATGTTCTCGACGAGAATGGAAAAAAATTCCGGGCCGGTTGCTTCCTGATTCAACGCTATTGGCGGCGCGCCGGTTTTCACCGCTTCGCTCAGATGCAGCCAATCCGGCAGAATATGAGTGCTGACCATTGCGAAAAATCCGGCGAGCGTTCCGATCTTGTTGCTAAGGAGGAACGCCTCGCTCTCGGGCGTGAGCGAATATTTTTCCTGCCGATCTTTTTTCAGAAGCTCGAGACCGATGAGCGCGTTCATGATCGCGCGCAGCCCGCGGACTGGAGCACCGGTTTCTTTGCTAAGTTGCGCGACAGTCTTCGCTCCGGTTGCAAGCGAATCGAAAACTTTGTTGCTGACGGCTGCCCCGATAATGAGCGGTGGCGCGTAAGCGAAACCAAATTGCATCAACCGTTCGGGAGTGACCTGATCTTTTTTGGGACGTTTCATCGAAGATCGACAATCGTGCAGCGCCTTTACGTCGGCAAATCCAAATCGACTTTCGCGAAGAGCGGAAGAATCTTTATGAGTGGGCCGTTCGCCTAAGGACAAGCCTTTGCGCACGACTTCTTTCGTCATTCAGGCGTCGCGCGGGGCGATTCGCGACCGGAAGACACGGCGCAAGTCGATGTTAGCCCTGCTCGTGCTTGCGCTCCTGTTTTTGTTTTCCGGCTCCACATTTTTGCAATCGGCGCTCGATCCGCGCGAGCACCCGGGCCGGTTCATCTTGTTCTGGGCAATTTGCGCGTGGTTGACGATGGC
>QHOJ01000018.1 GCA_003218735.1 Verrucomicrobiota bacterium | reverse complement strand
AGTGAAAAAGATCGCGTTGTAGAAGAATGCCTGCGTCAGCATCAGCACAAACCCGAGCAGCGAACGCCGCCGGTGTTCGTGTACGATTGCGTTCCAAATTTCCCGCCACGGCGTATGCGTGCGCGTGTGAATTCGCGTTGGCGGAGAATCATGTGCGGGCAGCGCTTCCGGCTGCCGCGTGATCACCCGTTCGACCTCACCAACAATCTGTTCGGCCTCGGCATTTCGTCCATGGATCATGAGCCAGCGCGGACTTTCCGGGATCCATTGGCGAAAGAAAATGATGATCAGACCGAGCGTCGCGCCGATCCCAAATGCGCAACGCCAGCCCAACCAGATCGGCAAATAGCGCGGATCGAGAAGAATTATTGTCGCTGTCGATCCAAGGGCCGCGCCAAGCCAGTAGGAGCCGTTGATCATCAAATCCACGCGGCCGCGCACCCGCGCTGGAATCAATTCGTCGATCGCTGAATTGATCGCCGCGTATTCGCCACCGATGCCCGCTCCCGTCAGCGCGCGAAAGAAAGCGTAGCTCGCGAAACTCCAGGAAAATCCGGATAGCGCGGTTCCGATTAAATAGACGGCGACAGTGATGAAGAACAATTTCTTTCGGCCAAACCGATCGGTCCCGTAACCAAAAAGCAATGCGCCGATTACTGCGCCGGCGAGATAAAAGGTCGCGCTGGCGCCGACCTGAGTATCTGTCAACCCGAGCGTCTCGCGACGGGTTAGAATTCCGCCTAACGACCCGGCGAGCGTGACTTCAAGACCATCGAGGATCCACGTGGCACCGAGCGAGACAACAATCAGCCAATGCCATCGGCTCCACGGCATCCGGTCCAGCCGCGCGGGCACGTACGATTCGATCGTTTCCCCGGTTGCCATACGCCGCTCTCATGTCGCGCAAAGAAACAGGCTGCGCAAAATCAATTGCGATGTTTACAAGCAAAAGACGTTTTGCCTTTTGGACCGGCTCACTTTTCGTCCATGAAAGCGACCGAGCCGGTATCGAGGCTGTAATAAGCACCGACCACCTTGAGCTCATCGGAATCAACTTTTGGTTTGAGAATCGGCCCGGATGAACGCAGCGCTTGCGTGACATTCTTTACGTTCGCTTCGACCGTTGCTTCAAGGTCGTCTTTGAGTGTCGCTTCAACCGCCGCGGGCGCTTTGGTTTTGGCGGCGATCGTTTCCTTTGCCGCCTTGACGGCGCCGCACCGCTGGTGCCCGAGCACCACGATGAGACGCACGGCCAGATGATCGACCGCGTATTCGATGCTGCCCAGGCTGTGATCGTCAATCACGTTGCCAGCTACTCGGAGCACGAATAAATCACCGAGCCCTTGATCGAAAACGATCTCGGGTGGAACGCGCGAATCTGAGCAACTGACAATAATGGCGAACGGATGCTGACTCTTCGTCAATTCTGCACGTCGCTTTGCTGCTTCGGCGGCAGTCATGCCAAGGAAAATCATGCCAGCATTTTCATAGCTGTTGGTTGCGATGTATGCTCGCTCCTCGCTCGACTCGTGTGGGTGCTGCCCATTACCGCTGGTGTATCGTCCATTGCCTTCTTTGAGCCGGGACATCGCTTCGGCTGGAGGCACGATCGCGTTGTCAGCGTGGGCCGGATCGCCGGCGTAGGCAACTTGGCTGCCACTGATTACGCCTGCGGTGAGAACGAGGAGTGCAATACGTGTCTTTGTCATAAATGTTTTTTTCTCTTAGCTGCGTTTGGAAAGATTGGATGGTCTGGCAAATGGCTCAATGAAGAACAAGAGCTCTTCCAGGGAGCAAGCGATGGAAAAACCAGGGGGATCTCTTATTCTCTATCAAGATTAAAGCGGTGCAAAATGCGATGGGCAAACGGCGCTACGATTAGTGATGCTATGCCGATAAAAGCCAGCCCGGAAAACAAAGCGTAACCCGAGGCAAATATTTTGGCCGCCAACGAATGCAGAGGATCTACAGGTCCCATTCCCCCCAAGATCATTGAAGCATTCAGAAGTGCATCAATCCAATTTAGCTCTGCCAGGCAGTGATATCCTAAGACGCCGATTCCCAAACCGCCGGCGAGGACAAGAAGCGCGACGATGAAATGCTGAATTACTCGCCTTGTAAACTTAGCCGCGCTGAGGAGAGGCTGCTTTCGATGTTCGTACATAAGGCATTTAATAACCGTTTGCTACGAAGGATGCGAGCGACTGCCCGGCGCGACAAGGATGCGTTATTCTAACAGTTCCACGGGATCGCCTTTGTGCAGCATGCCCTCTACCATGACCGCAGCGTAAACACCGGCCATGCCCTCGTGCGCTTGCGCTACTTTCTTTAATATCGCCGGCGTTTTTTCTCCTGTATCGGGATCGAGCGTAATCATCATGCAGCGCGGGTCGCGCTCCAGAACCGTGACGAGTACCTTCGCTCCGATCCGCAGAGATCGGCCGACGAATTTATTCTCGGCGAAACCTTGGGCGGACGTTAAATCCACATAGACGTTTGCCCGGAAACGGCGCTTATCCATCGGCGTCCCCGTCTCGTCGGCCAATTGTCGCGCCGATTGCAAACTAAAGATCGACACGGGGCGGCAATCGGTCAGGGCCCGCTCCGATCGCATCAGCGTGAGTCGATGCTTTTGGTCGATGTCCGCCCGGAGCATGTCGATCAGAGCGGGAGCGTCAATCGGGAGCGTTTTTCCGTCAGGACTCTCAACATCGACCATCAACTCCGCAAAATTGGCCGGGAGTGGATTCGCACCCATTTTTTCCGCTTCGGTCAAGTTGATGGGCCGCGCTGCTTTGTCGGGATAGCGGAAGCGCGGACGATATTGCAGAAGTTTTTGCTGCTCGCGGGCTGTCAGATAGGGGAATCCCGTGGGGCTGGCCGAACTTTTGAAAGCGAAGAGCCGATCGCCATAAACTCCGGAGAAACCTGCAAAAGCCTCATCCAACTCCTCGCCGCGCATGCTCTTGACCGGGTAACGCCAAAGGCTGTCCACCTTTCCGATGATGCTCATGTCTTAGATCTCGTTCCTGGATATTGATGGAAGTCAATCCCGTTACGATTGGCCAATCACGATGTCACCCGGGACCTTGAATTTGTCAAGCGTTTGCTGCAAGTCGTCCATGAACGCGTCCCATTCTTTAGGCGTGATATTCAGGTGCTCGTGAGACTCACGCATCGGTCGTCCCGTATATTTTTGCGGGCCACCCGAGGCCCAGCCAACCATTCCGGTAACGAGATACTTGAAGCCAGCCGGAGGAACCTTGTGATGGGCTTCATTCACGGCAGGGTTGGCGTTCAAGCGAGGATCGGTCATGACGCGGTCGATAAAATCATCGACCACGGTCGCAATGCTGTAAATTCCTCCGAGACGTTCATAGAGGGAAGGCTGGGTCGCTTGTGATGACATGGATTTATACGGGGTTGTGGTTTATGATTTTGCCGGCTAGGTGTTAGGCCGCTCGGATTGGGTCACAGCTTTCGTGTTCACATCAACAAAGTAAATCTTGCCACGCTCGGACGTCACAATCAACGTCCCGTCTCGAACGTTCAGCGTCGTTACGAAAACCCACTGAACGTCCTCTTCGAGTTTTGGGTCAATCCGATTCGTGAAGACCGTCACGTCCCAGAGCTTTTTGTTGGTCCGGACATCCCACGCCTCAATATATGCGCGACGACCATCGTCATTCGGAGCGATGTATCGAATACCCTGATAGATTACAGGCTCGACCTTTGCTGGCGCGACACGCTTGGCGAGCGCCAAACTTGCCAGCAGTAGCGCCAAGGCGACAAAAATGAGAACGAATCGTGACATAAACGTGAAGAATCCTAAGGAGAAAGACATGAGCCACCGCTGGCGAGAGCGAGCTTTGCTTTTACTTATCTTTCATAATTCATCCTTCGGTCTTTCATTACGCCGGCTAACGGTTGGCTGCATCTTTGGTTAGACATTCGGTCAATCAGCAAAAGGTTGCGCCCATGTCGGCATACGGTCATAAGGGGTGGAAAGCCCGACGCTATCAATTACTTGTCCGGTCCGGAGATCATATTTAATGTAGTGGGCTGGGCCGTGTCGTCCGCGAGATTTGATTATGACCGCGGAATCGCTATCGGCAAAGGCCCACTCCTCGATGAATGGGCCGTGCTGGAAGTCTTTGACACTTCCGTCGCGAAAGCGAACCCGCAAAATGCTGTTCACTGGCTCGCCGTAGTAATTTCTTTCGGTGTAGCGCGTCCATCCGACCAGACCGGTTGGAGAGATGTGGGCATACATGCACCTACCGAGAGATGTCCACACCTCGGAATGGCCATCGGAAAAACGGACTTTGATGTTGCCGATGTTGGTTCCGTAGTCGCGCCGCTCGCTCGGAACATCGACGATGGTTACGCTCTTTGGCTTTGCGGTGGGCGCACCCGCAAAGGCTGAAGCGGTCAGTAGCGAAAGGACTTGTAGAAAGTTCGGTTTCATGTGAGCGCGAGAACGTCTAACGAGAACAAGGTGAACTGCCGTAAGCGAGGGCGCGCGTCGCTGAAGGGGGAATGTGGAAGTCATCGAAAGTGGGAACCCGGAACGACCAGCGGATCGCGGTATTGCATGGTTAGGCCTCTCGACTACTTAACGACTGTCGTATCCTTCTTCCGGCCAAGAATGGTCTCGTCGCGAAGGGCCTGAATGTCGATTTTGCAAGGCAAGCGTTCGGCCTTGGGTGTGGAGTCTTCGATGAACTTGCGGACTGAGGGTCCAACTTGGGTTCGCAGTTCGGGCCAAAGACACGCCATAGCAGGGTTCGTCAAGATCGGGCCCCAGTTGTATCCCAGCCGAGCCATAGCGTCTGGGGGAAGCAGGCCCTGCTCGACCTGAAGCAGGATAGTCTCCAGCATGCGAAGGTCGGCAGTAAGAATCCGCTCCCAGCTTTCCCAGTCCTCGAGTGTCCACCTTTTTACGGCCTCCGGATAGGCGGACTCCGTGGCCAGTCGATTCAGCCGTGCGTCGAAGCCTCTATGGAATTCCGCGGTCGCTATGCCAATCGCGTGATATGCCGCTGCGCGCGCCTGGATGTTACTTTGCCGGATCTGCATTCCGACAAATGCCATCGAAGCGATCACTCCGGCTGCCGCAACGCTCTGGCGAATCGTCCTGCTCGACATGGGAAACCGTGACCAGAGCGACTTCATCAGCCTAACGAGAATTATGCGAATATTCGCATTTAAAGGCGAACATGTTTTCGCCTAATTCGTGTCGTAACCTCCGGCGAACGACAGCACGCCAGACGCCTGCGATCCCACCAGCTCACACGTCGTAGTACATCGCGAACTCGTACGGGTGGGGGCGGAGGCGGAGCGCATCGTATTCTTTTTGTTTCATGTCGATCCAGTTGGCGATGAAGTCCTCGTTGAAGACATCGCCGCGGAGCAGGAAGGAATGATCGGCTTGGAGCGCTTCGATCGCGCCGCGGAGTGAATCCGGCACGCTCGCAACCTGGGCCAGCTCTTCCGGCGGCAGTTCATAAAGATTTTTGTCGAGCGGATCGCCCGGATCAATGCGGTTCTGGATTCCATCAAGACCGGCAAGCAGCATTGCGGAGAACGCGAGGTACGGATTTGCCGCGGAATCGGGCGTGCGAAACTCGATCCGCTTCGCTTTTGGACTGGCGGAATAAGTCGGGATGCGAATGGCGGCGGAGCGATTGCGGGCGGAATAGGCGAGGTTGACCGGTGCTTCGAATCCCGGCACGAGGCGTTTGAAACTGTTCGTGGTCGGATTCGTGATGCAGGTGAGCGCAGGCGCGTGTTTCAAAATCCCGCCAATAAAGAAGAGCGCCGCCTCACTTAAACCCGCGTAACCGTTTCCGGCAAAGAGCGGTTTGCCATTTTTCCAGAGCGATACGTGGGTGTGCATGCCCGAGCCGTTATCGGCAAAAAGCGGCTTTGGCATGAATGTGACCGTCTTATTATGTTTCCTGGCGACGTTGCGAATGATGTATTTGTAATACTGCATCGAGTCGCCCATCACTTTGAGCGGGGCGAAACGCACGTCGATCTCGGCCTGCCCGGCCGTAGCGACTTCATGATGCTGTTTATCGATCGGGACGCCGGCTTTCTCCAGTTCCAATGCCATCTCATTGCGGATGTCTTGCAACGTGTCCATCGGCGGAACCGGGAAATAACCCTCTTTCGCCCGAATTTTGTAACCAAGATTTGGAAACTCCTCGCGTGCGCTGTTCCAATGGCCCTCGGCGCTATCGATCTGATGAAATGACGAATTCGTGCTGTAGCCGAAGCGAACGTCGTCGAAGATGAAAAACTCCGCTTCCGGGCCGAAGAACGCAGTGTCAGCGATCCCGGTGCTTTGTAAGTAAGCTTCCGCCTTTTCGGCAACGCCACGCGGATCGCGATCGTACGGCTCGCGCGTGATCGGATCAACAATCGTGCAAATCAAACTGAGGGTCGATTCGGCATTGAAGATGTCGATCCACGCCGTCGTCGGGTCGGGAATGACGAGCATGTCCGATGCGTTGATCACTTTCCATCCGCGAATGCTGGAGCCGTCAAAGCCGAGCCCTTCCGTAAAAATATCGTCGTTATATTCGGTGAGCGTCGTCGTAAAATGCTGCCAGGTGCCGGGGAGATCGGTGAATTTGAAATCCACGAGCTTTACGTCGTGGTCTTTGATCATTTTGCTGACGTCGGATGCAGTTTTTTTGTTGGCCATGATGTGCGTTGAAGTGTTGAAGGGTTAAAAAGTTAAATTGTTAAAATGTTACATCGTTAAATCGTCAATTTCTCGAACCGCTTCAACGTTTTAACGTTTCAACGGTTCAACGAATGGCGCGCAGCGCCTACACCGCTTTCTCGCCGATCTCTTCGGTGCGGATGCGCACCGCGTGTTCCACTGGAAGAACGAAAACTTTTCCGTCGCCGATTTTGCCGGTCTTGGCGGCCCGCACCACTTCGCTGACCGCTTTTTCCACCAGATCGTCGGCCAGGACGACTTCGACTTTCACTTTTGGAAGAAAATCCACGGTGTATTCGCTGCCGCGATAAATCTCGGTGTGCCCTTTTTGCCGCCCGAACCCTTTCACTTCTGTGACTGTCATTCCTTCGATGCCAAGCTCGGCGAGCGCTTCTTTGACCTCTTCGAGCTTGAACGGTTTGATAATCGCTTCCAGTTTTTTCATTTCGATGCAAACTCTGCGAACGCGCTCTCATAACAACATCGGGCGAACGATGCAAGCATTGTTTGAGGCGGTTGATTTGTTAAATCGTTACATCGTTACAACCGCCAGTGATTGCTCAATTTAACGATGTGACTTTTTTAACTATTTAACTCTTTCAACCTCCACGCCACTCCCCACACAGGTAAATTTGCGAAATATTTTTGACGCCTATACTGAACTCGATGCCCCGCGACGCTTTCGTTCATCTTCATCTTCACACTGAGTACTCGCTGCTTGACGGTGCGATTCGAATGAAAGAGCTGATGAAAAAGGCGGCCGAATTCAAAATGCCTGCGGTCGCGATGACCGATCACGGCAATCTCTATGGCGCAATCGAATTTTATCAGGAAGCGGAGCGCGCCGGCGTCAAGCCGATCATCGGCTGCGAAGCGTACATAGCGCCCCATTCGCATAAAGATCGGCCAAATTCGATGCGCGAATCGGCCTATCACTTCACGTTGCTTGCGCGCGACGAAATCGGTTATCACAATCTTATTAAACTGATTTCGACCGCGCATCTCGACGGATTTCATTACCGGCCGCGGATCGACAAGGAACTTCTCGCGCAGCATTCCGGGGGGTTGATCGGGCTCAGTGGCTGTCTCGCGAGCGAAGTGAACTCCGCAATTCAAGCGAACAAGATCGACATCGCCAAACAGAGCGCCGCTGAGTATCGCGACATTCTCGGCGCGGAAAATTTCTTCATGGAAATGCACGATCATGGAATGGAAGAGCAACGCCAGTGCAATTGCGTCTTGCCACAAATCGCCAGGGATCTCGGCGTTGGGCTCGTCGCCGCAAACGATGTCCATTTCTTGCGACGCAGCGATCACGACGCACACGACGTGATGCTTTGTATCGGCACCGGGAAAATGGTGCAGGACGAAAATCGTATGCGTTACAAGCCGGAGCTCTATTTCAAATCCCCAGACGAAATGCGCGAAATCTTTCGCGATTTTCCTGAAGCGATCGCAAACACGTTGAAAATTGCCGAGCGGTGCAATTTGAAAATCGAACTCGGGAAATCGAAATACCCCGAGTATCCCGTGCCAGAGGGAACATCGCGCATCGCTTTTCTGCGCGAGCTTTGCGCGCAGGGTTTGCAGCGGCGCTTCGGCGACCGAGCGAAAACGGCTGATCAACTGCAGCAGCGGCTCGACTACGAACTTGGCGTACTCGAGAAAACCGGATTCGTCAGTTACATTCTGATTGTTTGGGATTTCATTCATTTCGCCAAGGAGCGCGGTATTCCGGTGGGGCCGGGTCGCGGCTCGGCCGCGGGTTCGCTCGTCGCGTATGTCCTTGGCATTACCGATATTGATCCGCTGCAGTACGGGTTGATTTTCGAGCGGTTTCTGAATCCCGATCGGATCTCTCCGCCGGATATTGATGTCGATTTCTGTGAGGCGCGTCGCGGCGAAGTACTGGAATACGTCCGTCAGAAATATGGCGAACGTCGCGTCGCGCAGATCATCACCTTCGGTAAATTGAAAGCAAAGAGCGTAGTTCGCGACGTTGGCCGCGTGATGGGACTGAGCTACCGCGATGCCGATCGCATCGCCAGGATGATTCCGAACGAATTAAACATCACGCTCGACTCGGCTGCTGAGAAAAATGTGGAATTGAAACGCGCAATCGCGACGGAGCCGCAAACAAAACAGTTGTTTGATTACGGTAAAATTCTTGAAGGCCTATCGCGCAATGCCGGTGTGCAC
>QHOJ01000017.1 GCA_003218735.1 Verrucomicrobiota bacterium | reverse complement strand
GGTCTACGTCGAAGAAGAACGCCGTCGGAGCGGTTCACATAAAACCTTTGAATGGTTCCAATGGCTCGCTACGCAATTGGAGCGACATTCGCCAGGAAAAACTAACCTGGAGGTGGGCGCGCACGAAGCCTATCAAGATTGGGAGCCATAATCGGGGCGTTACGGTTGCGTTTCGGACGTAAATCGTAGAGCGTTGCGCCATGGCGTTTGACTTGAAGGAAATCATCGCGGCGCGTTTGGGCGAAAACTATCAGCTGCACCAACGGCACGTGAACCCCACGCTGGTGGCGGCGCAACGCGTGATTGGGTTCGACAAGGTCTATGCACGGGCGGAGGGCGCGTATCTCTACGACATGGATAACGCCGCCTATCTCGATTTTCTCAGCGGCTACAGCGTTTTCAACATCGGCCGGAATCATCCCGTCGTGAAACAGGCGATTCGTGACGTGCTCGACCTCGATCTGCCCAATATGGTGCAAATGGATTGCTCGCTTTTAAGCGGGTTGCTGGCTGAGGCGTTGACGAAACGAACGCCACCGCATTTGGATGCGGTTTTCTTTTGCAACTCCGGCACTGAGGCGATGGAAGGCGCGCTGAAATTTGCGCGAGCCGCGACAGGTCGCAAACGAGTTGTCTCGCTGGGAAGTGCATTTCATGGGCTCAGTCTCGGTTCGCTTTCATTGATGGGCTGCCAAAGTTTTACCGAAGGGTTCGGTCCACTGATGGAAGGGTTCGATGCGCGTGTGCTGCTCGATGATATCGAGGAACTGGATCGACAATTGCATTCCCGCGATGTCGCAGCTTTTGTCATCGAGACTGTTCAAGGCAAAGGGTGCCAAACAGCGAAGACAGATTTCTTTGTGCGCGCGCAGGAACTCTGCCGGAAATACGGCACGCTGCTCATTTCCGACGAAGTGCAGACCGGACTCGGTCGCACCGGAAAAATGTTCGGCTTCCAACATTGGAATTTGGAGCCGGACATTATCACCTTGGCGAAAACATTAAGCGGCGGTTATGTTCCCTGTGGCGCGATCATCACGCGGCGCGAGATTTATCAGAAAATTTTTAGTCGCATGGACCGCTGCGTCGTTCATTCCACGACCTTCGGACGCAATAATCTGGCAATGGCATGTGGACTGGCCGCGCTGGAGGTGATCGATTCAGAAAATTTGATCGATAATTGCGCAAGGATGGGCGGGTTGCTGATGGAAAAGATCGACAACTTACGGGCAAAACATTCGTTCATCAAGGAAGTGCGCGGCAAAGGACTCATGATCGGGATCGAATTTCATGAGCCACAGGAATTGAAACTCAAGATGGCATGGAAGCTTTTGCACAAGATCGATAAGGTGCTCTTTACGCAGATGATCGTGACACAAATGCTGAGCAAGCATCGCATTCTCACCCAGGTAGCAGGTCACGCCATGGACGTGATGAAAATCTTGCCTCCGCTCATCATTGGTGAGCGCGAGATCGACATGTTCGCGAATGCACTTGATGACGTGCTAGCCGAGTGCCGCAAGTTTCCGGGACCAATGTGGGAGCTCGGCAATAATTTTGTGCGTGCCGCGCTCGGCTCGAAGCGTGCAGTCGAATCGCGTTCAACTGTTTCGGCTTAAATCCTCGTCCATCCGATCGACCATTTTCGATTGTCGATCCTGCTTTGCGGGCTTACGCTGAAGATGGTCGAGCGCCAAGCGCTCAAACTTTCAGAAGAGCAAAAATCATGAGCACCGCCATTGCCGAAGAGAAAAAAGCCGGAACCAAGTTGAACCAGCTCGAGCAGCTGAAGAAATTGACCAAAGTCGTCGCTGACACGGGTGATTTCGAATCAATTAAGGACTTCAAACCGCAAGACGCGACCACCAATCCAAGCCTCATCTATGCCGCGACGCAAAAGCCGCTATATGTCCATCTATTGGACGAGGTAATTGCCGATCGAAAAAAATCAGGACTCAGCGGCGCCGCGCAGATCGAAGACATCATCGAACATCTCCTCGTTAAATTCGGCTGTGAAATGTTGAAGATCGTGCCGGGCCGCGTTTCAACCGAAACGGATGCGCGCTACTCGTTTGATTTCGAGGGTTCGATTCAAAAAGCCAGACAGCTAATAAAGCTTTATGCCGAGCGAGGGATCGGGCGGGAACGGGTGTTGATCAAGATTGCATCCACCTGGGAAGGCGTTAACGCAGCCGAACAACTTCAGAAAGAGGGGATCAAGTGCAATTTGACGTTGATGTTTTCCCTCCCGCAAGCAGTGTGCTGCGCGGAAGCCAAAGTGCAATTGATCTCCCCGTTTGTCGGACGGATCTACGATTGGTACAAGAAAGAAAATAAACGCGATTATTCCGGGCCTGAGGATCCGGGAGTGCAATCGGTCGCCGAAATCTTCACCTACTACAAGAAATTCGGCATCCCGACTGAGGTGATGGGCGCGAGTTTCCGTAACATCGGACAGATTCGCGAGCTGGCCGGCTGCGATTGCCTAACGATCAGTCCCGAATTGATGAAGGAACTCTCCGAATCGGCCGAGCCGCTCGAGCGCAAACTTGATCCGGAGAAAGCGAAGTCGGCGAAGATCGAGAAGCTGGAGCTGGACGAGAAGAAGTTCCGCTGGATGCTGAACGACAACGCGATGGCGTACGAAAAAACGGGCGAAGGCATCCGCAAATTCGCCGCCGACATGGTCAAGCTGGAAAAATTTGTCGCGAGCAAACTGTAGGTGAATCGAGCAGTCTCTTGCTCGATGTTAAATAAGTAAGGCGGCAAGCCGCATTCATTAGCAGCGTCCGCGCAGCGGTCGATCCACCATGTTTAATGTCGTTCTGATCGAACCGGAGATTCCGCCGAATACCGGGAATATCGGACGGCTTTGTCTGGCGACGCGTTCGAGATTGCATTTGGTAAAACCGTTCGGTTTTTCATTGGAAGATCGACAATTAAGACGCGCCGGGCTTGATTATTGGGAGGAAGTGGACGTGCAATTATGGGATTCGTTCGCGGAACTCCAGGCGGAACAAAAATCAAGCGCGCGGTATTTCTTTCTGACAACAAAGTCAGGCCACGCTTATTACGATGTGAAATTTCAGTCAGGTGATTTCCTCATTTTCGGGCGGGAAACAAAGGGGTTGCCGGACAATTTACTGGCTAGAAACATCGACAATTGCCTTACCATCACCATGCACGGGACGCGCAGCCTAAACCTTGCGACCGCTGTTGCAATTGTGCTTTTCGAGGCGATGCGACAACAGACGTAATGGCGCTTCACAGAAATGCCGACAATGGCGCATGAGACATCCAAAAGACATCGCGCCAACGTTGAATAAATAAGGACACGGCGGTGTTCAATAACCCAGAAGGAAAAAACTTATGAGAATATTTTTTGGAAAAAAGAAGGAACAGAAAAAGGGCCCGCAAGCCGGGCAGGTATCGCAACCACCGGGTGGAAAACCGACGGGAGCGGGCAAGCCGACGGGAACAGGCAAACCGGCGGGCGTTGGTCAGCCGGCAGAAGTCGGCAAGGCCAAAGGAGCAGGCAAGCCGACAGGTGTCGGTAAGTCAACACAAACCACCCAACAAACGGAGATAGGCAAGCCGGCAGGAAAAGGGAAAGGTAAGCTACCAGAAACGGGCAAGCCGACGGAAGTCGGCACAGCCGCAGGAAAGGGCAAGCCAACAGGCGGAGGGAAGGCAACCGGTGCCGGTACGGCCAGCGGAAAGACCACGGCAACCGGGGCCGGTACGGCGGCCACAGTCGGAAAGACGACGGCAACCGGCAAGGCAACCGCAACGGGTAAGACGTTTAAGCCTCAGCAGTTCAACCTGCCAAATAAAAACAAACCCCGACCCGAAGTCGCGCCTGCTGTGACATTCCAACAAAACAGGCACATTGAGGGTAGCCAAAACTGGCAAGGTTCAAATTATACGGTCTTCCGAAACTATTCGTCACAATGGCACGACAGGAACTGGTGGAGCGGCCATTCCAACAACGTCGTATTCGTATTTGGTGGATGGTATGCCTTGAATGGAGGCTACTGGTATCCGGCTTGGGGCTACGATTCTAACTCGTATTACCCGTATGATGGCCCGATCTACGCTTATAACAGTTTGCCGCCAGATCAGGTGATCGCCAATGTGCAGACCGCTCTGCAACAACAAGGTTATTATCAGGGCGAAGTAGATGGTCTGCTCGGGCCGCAAACGCGTGCGGCGATCGCGGATTACCAACGCGCCAACGGGCTGCCAGACACAGCCGCGGTTGATCAGCCAACACTGCAATCATTGGGAATGGCGTAACGCGATTCCGATTACTAAGAAGCAGCCGCGGGATGATCTTGATGGCGGCTTCTTTACTTACGCCAGAGATCGAGGCGCGGGAGATTACATTTGGTCACTTGAGTTCTGCGTGAATGAAGAGAGTAGAACATCTAACCGTTCAACAAAAACGTATGAAAACATTTCTTGTTTTAATTTGTACTGTTGCGCTCGCCTGTGCCGCAGGCGGTGCACAGGAAAAAGACAAATCTAAGAAGCAAGCCCCGAAGAAAAATCAGGCCCAATCATCGCAACACACATTTGCGGCGAGCGGCGGAACACAAAAGGCAAAGCAGTCACAGAAAGTGGCCACGCCAAAGCACTACGAGAAGACAGCGGCACCAGCGTTTTCTCGGAGTACGTCGGCAGGTACGCACAACCAGAAGTCGAAGGAGAAACAGAAAAGGTCGCAATACGTCACTACAGCGGGTGAACGTCCGGCGGGCGCTGTCGGATACAAGACGAAAGAGAAGACGAAGGGATCACAGCAGTTTACTGCACAGCAGGGCGCGCGTTACGATGCTCAGAAGACAAAAAGCTCGAAGGTGAGCGCGACCGCTGCTGGCGCTTTTCAGTCAAGCTCTAAGACATACAAGGCCCATCAGTTCACTCTCCAAAACAAGACGCGTCCGGCAACAGTCACGGGCGTAACGTTTCAACAAAACAGACGAATTCAGGGAAGCCAAAACTGGCAGGGTAAAAATTACTGGGCCTTCCGGAATTACAGACCTGTATGGCACGAGAGGAACTGGTGGAACCACCATTACAACCGCGTCGTTTTCGTATATGGCGGATGGTACTATTGGAACGCTGGCTGGTGGTACCCGGCTTGGGGCTACGCTCCCAATGAGTATTACGCGTATGACGGCCCCATTTACGGCTATAATGGTTTGCCACCCGATCAGGTAGTCGCAAACGTGCAGGCCGCGTTGCAACAACAAGGTTATTATCAGGATCAAGTAGATGGTCTGCTGGGGCCGCTTACGCGTGCTGCGATCGCGGATTACCAACGGGACCGCGGATTGTACATAACCTCAGCTATTGATCGGCCAACGCTGGCATCATTGGGGATGACATAACTTACATCCAATTACCGAGAAGCCGCCGCGGGAATGATTTCGACGACGGCTTTTTGCGTACGAATGCCGGCGTCATCAGCGAGACGGTCTTGTGCTTGTGCTGTTTGCGGCAGATAAAAGAGCAAACCGGTATGCCGATGGAAACTGCAACTCCTCAATTAGTCGCGCGCGATCTTTTCCAATCATTCCGAATGGGCGCTCGGCGGATTGAAGTCTTACGCGGCATCTCGATAGAGATCGCGCGTAATGAAGCGGTCTTTCTTTCGGGCGCTTCCGGCGCGGGCAAGACGACTCTCCTTTATACGCTAGCTGGCCTGGAGCGCCCTGAATCGGGGACGGTCGAATTCGAGGGACGCCGTCTTTATGACGGCAGCTCGGCTGCTGAGGCGCGTCTACGGAATGAAAAGATGGGTTTTGTTTTTCAGGGTTATTTTCTGCTGCCTGAACTAACCGCGTTGGAAAACGTGCTGCTGCCAGGAATGATCGGGCGGAGAGCGGCTACGGATGCTGCTGAAGCGAGTTTAGCTGCCGTCGGTCTGGGCGACCGCATGCATCATTTGCCTGCAGAACTCTCCGGTGGCGATGACGAACGATCCGGACATCATTTTCGCTGACGAACCGACTGGTAATCTTGATTCCAAAACTGGAGGTGAAATTATCGATCTGCTTTTGAATCTGGTGCGGGAGCGAAAAAAAACGCTGTTAGTGGTGACCCATGATGGACGGCTTGCGGCGCGCGGCGACCGTCAATTACACATCAAAGATGGCGTATTATCGAAGAGTTAAATTGCTAAAAGGGTTACAACTTTTTGAAGGGATACACGCCTCGTCTTCCTAACCATCTAACTTTTTCAACGTTTTAACGGTGCACACTTGCATTGCGCATTAAACGCCGGACATTTTTGTCGCCATTATGAAGACTACTGATACGACGGTGTTAGACGAACCGAAAATCCACGAACCGACAGACCAAGCAGTCATCGAGCCTGCGATTGAAAGTCGCCCACGTCCAGCGACGGGCATCAAGGAAGCGAAAATTTACATCGATGGAAAATTTTATTCGGAAGCGAACGCGAAGGTCTCTGTCTTGGATCACGGTCTGCTTTACGGCGATGGAATCTTCGAGGGCATTCGCTTTTACAACGGGCGTGTCTTCCGGCTCGAGGAACATCTCCATCGATTGTGGGATTCGGCGCGCTCGATTTGTCTCGAAATTCCCATGCCGATGCGAGATATGACGGAGGCGGTACTCGAAACCATTCGGCAAAATCATTTGCGCGATGGATACATTCGGTTGTTGGTGACGCGCGGGATCGGCAACCTGGGTTTAAATCCGGCGCAATGTAAACATCCAAGCGTCATTATCATCGCCGCGACGATCGCTCTTTATCACGAGAACATTTATCGAAAAGGATTGACGATCGTGACGTGCGCAACGCGTCGCAGTAACCCGGCCGCGCTTAATCCGGCGGTTAAATCACTCAATTATCTAAATAATGTGATGGCGAGGATCGAGGCGAACCTGGCGGGAGCGGACGAAGCGCTCATGCTGAATGACGCGGGAAACGTCGCCGAATGCACTGCCGATAACGTTTTCATCATTAAGCGCGGTCAAATATTTACCCCCCCCATCACGGCCGGGGCCCTGCGCGGAATCACTCGATCGATTGTGTTCGAGATTGCCGGGGAACTCGGGATCAAAATTATGGAAGCCGACATCACCCGGCATGATGTTTTCATCGCGGACGAATGTTTTCTCACTGGCACGGCTGCGGAGATTGTTCCTGTGGTCAAAGCCGACGGGCGTTTGATTGGGAACAGCAAGCCGGGACCAATCACTGCGCGCACGATTGCACGTTTTCATGCGATGACGCACGAGACTGGTACGCCGATTTTTGTCTAAAATTGAGCGCCGCCGGTTCAGAGTGGAAAGCACCCGGAAAGGATTTGCGGGTTGAATGTTTCTCAAATTTCGGGGTCTAATCAAGAAAAATGTTGTGCGACGTTTGTAAATGCAATGATGCGACAGTCTTCCTGACACAGATACTGGAAGGCAAAATGCAGAAGGTGAATCTCTGCGATGCTTGTTCGAAGGAAAAAGGCGTGCAGGATCCGACCGGCTTTGCACTTGCCGATTTGCTTCTCGGCATCGGAGCTGCCGAGGAAATTGAAAAAGGCGCATCGACCCAGAAGTGTCCAGTGTGCGGATTTAGCCAGGCGGATTTCAAGAAAACCGGCCGACTCGGGTGCAGCGCGTGCTATGTTACATTCGGGGAAGGTTTGAACACCCTATTGAAAGCCATGCATAAAGGCACCGAGCATGTCGGCAAATTGCCGCAGCGCGCACACCGCGCCATGGAGATCAACCATCGGATGCGCACGCTAGCTGAGAACTTGCAGAAAGCAGTCGCGGAAGAAAATTACGAAACGGCTGCTTCACTCCGCGATCAAATCAAACAACTGGAAAGCGAGCTCGCGAGTTAGCGATGAAATTTGCCAACGTCATGGCCACCGCTGGAGAATGGCTGCGCGGCGAAGGGCCTCATCACCAAATCGTCATCAGCAGCCGTGTTCGGCTCGCGCGCAATTTGCGCAACCGTGCTTTTCCGGGTTGGGCCAAGAAAGCAGAACGCACTTCTATCCTTGAGCTAATCCGACCGCGCGTGGAAGAGCTGACCGAGATGCAGGATTCATTTTCAGAAAGCCTGCAGGAACTTTCCGCCCTGGAGAGGCAAGTCCTTGTCGAGCGCCATCTGATCAGCCGGGAGCATGCCGCCAAGGGCGTCGGCAGCGCGGTGGTGATGAACCGCCGGCAAACCCTCAGTATCATGATCAATGAAGAAGATCATCTGCGCATGCAATCGATCCGCTCCGGTTTGCAGTTGAAACAGGCC
>QHOJ01000016.1 GCA_003218735.1 Verrucomicrobiota bacterium | reverse complement strand
GAGGCCTCGATGGCCGCTCCCCGTACCTGCGCTCAGTCGAGGAAATGGCGGTGTCTTATATTAACGCGATGCGACTGCATCAACCACATGGCCCTTATTACCTCTGTGGCAGTTCGTTTGGCGGCGTCGTTGCGTTCGAAATGGCCAGACAGCTGGCCGCTGGAAATGAAGAAGTGAGATTCCTTGCGCTTCTCTGTTCCTATGGAAAACATCCCAAGCGACGCAAGCCTCTCACACTGGGAAAGAGACTAAAGCTAGCGCTGGTGCGCTATCTTCCACATGACCAACGGACCTTGTCCGCGGTGTTCTCAATCAATGGAGGAGTCAAAGAGTGGGTAAATCGCTCTCTCATGCTCAAGGGAGCAATCAAAGGGTGGATGAGGCGTTCGTTCATTCGTAGCCTCATTCACCTCGATTCACTTCTGAATTTCCGCGCCCTGCGGTGTCCCTCCGAATTGCGGACTCCTTATATTCACGAAGTCTGCTCCGCGGCGCGCCGGCGCTATGAGCTAAGACCATTTCATGGAAAAATTCATCTCTTTCGAGTGAAAGATGAGCCTCCGCCGGATCTATTTGAACCCGATCCACTGCTCGGGTGGAGCGGGATGGCGTCTGGGGGGGTCGAAGTATACGAGTTGCCTTATTTATGGGAACCGAACGTTGTAGATCTCGCAAGCAGACTTTCCGCCTGTCTGGAACAAGCAGACGAAGAACGACCCTAGGCGAGCGAAGCGAACGAATTACAAACTCGCAATTGACTGTCGCGGTTACAAGCTAGAGCGATGGCGGACGTAATCACACCAATGATGCAGCAATACCGGAGGCTGCGGAGCAGTATTCCGGCGGACACGCTTTTGCTTTTTCGCCTGGGAGATTTTTACGAACTGTTTTTTGAGGACGCAAAGGAGGCAGCGAACCTGCTCAATGTTGCGCTGACTAAACGCAACGGCGTGCCGATGTGCGGTGTCCCGTATCATGCAGCACCGAACTATATTGCCAAGCTCATCAAGGCCGGCCGGCGCGTCGCCATTTGCGATCAGACGAGCGAACCCCAGCCGGGCAAAATCGTTTCTCGCGATATCACCCAGATTATCAGCGCGGGCACAGTGAGCGATCTCGATTTGCTCCAAGCCAAACGCGCGAATTATTTAGGCGCCGTTTATGTTGATGATAGTGTTTTCGGCTTCGCTTATGCGGATCTCTCCACAGGCGAGTTTCGATTAACGCAACTGCAAGATCGACAATCACTCTTTGACGAATTGGCCCGTGTCGCGCCGGCAGAACTTCTCGTCAGTGACGAGCAGAAGCAGCAGTTCGCCGAAGTCGCCAGCGCGCTCGGCTACGACAGCTACGCCTTTCTGCCGGAACAGGCAGCCTTCACCTTATGCGAACATTTTAAAGTTAAATCGCTCGACGGCTTCGGTTGCGTCCAAATGCCGCAGGCGATCGCCGCTGCGGGCGCAATCGTTCATTATCTCAAGCACCAGCTTCGGCGAAATATCGATCATGTCACGGCGCTGCGCTGCGATGCGCCCGACGACCACGTGCTGCTCGATGCTGCTACCCAAACCAATCTCGAGTTGGTTGAATCCCGAAGTAGTCGGAACACCAGTTTGCTCGCAGTGCTCGACCGTACAATCACGTCAATGGGCGCTCGTAAACTGCGCGCGTGGATTTTGCAGCCTCTGCGGAATCTGGTGGAACTGGAGCGCCGCCAACAAATGATCGCGAACTTGTTGCAAGAAGCAGATCTGCTCGCAGCACTGCGCGCTTCGCTCAAGTTAATCCGTGACATCGAGCGCGCGGTTGGACGATTGAGCCAAGCCTCCGGCAACGCGCGCGATCTTGTCGCGCTCAAAATTTCTCTCGAACAAATCCCAAGATTGAAAAGCGAGCTGCAGAGATTACTCGATCGACTCGCATTCGGCGCAACACGCATCAACGAGAATGGGAATGTTGAGTTACTGGCACAAAGATTGCAGAACGATTTGCGGGAAATGCCAGAGCTGGCAGAGAAGCTCACTCTCGCGGTAGTCGATGATCCGCCGCTAGCGCTGAAGGAAGGCGGAATCTTTCGTGATAACTACGATGTCGATCTTGACGCGTTGCGGCAGGCTTCGCGTGAGGGCAAGGATTGGATTAGCCAGTTACAGGAACGCGAAATCGCTGCCACCGGCATCAAATCTCTCAAGGTCCGCTACAACTCGGTGTTCGGCTATTTCATCGAGGTGACGAAGTCGAACCTGGCAAACGTACCGTCGCATTACACCCGTAAGCAGACGACAGTAGGTGGAGAGCGTTTCATCACGCCCGAACTGAAGGAGATGGAGGCGAAAATTCTTGGGGCGGACGAACGCGCACGTCAACTGGAGTATCAACTTTTCCAAAAGTTGCGGGACCAGACTCTATGCGAGCTGGAACCAATTCAGCAAACAGCCGCTGCAATTGCCATTATCGATGTTATCTGCGCGCTCGCGGAAACGGCGCGACTCTTCCGGTATTGCCGGCCGAGGCTGACTGAGACGCTGCGACTCACAATTAAAGATGGGCGACATCCGGTGCTCGATCAAAATCTGGTGGAAGAAAAGTTTGTGCCGAACGACACGACGCTCGAGGGCGAAAACATGCGGCTGGCCATCATCACCGGACCGAACATGGCGGGAAAATCCACTTACATCCGTCAGGTTGCGCTAATTGTGTTGATGGCGCAGATCGGCAGCTTCGTTCCGGCGGAAAGCGCGGAGATCGGCTTGGTCGATCGCATTTTCACCCGTGTCGGGGCGAATGACGATCTTGC
>QHOJ01000015.1 GCA_003218735.1 Verrucomicrobiota bacterium | reverse complement strand
TCTGGACGATCTTTTTCCACACAGCATCGGCCGTCCGCTCTTCGGAGGGAAGAAATGAAACGCACGATCGTCATTTTATTTCTGATAGTTTTGACTGGTGCGGCGCGAGTTGAAGCGCACGCTTTTATCAAGGACGCGGAGCCGGGCGTGGGTAGCACGGTCCAGACATCGCCGAACGAGGTTCGAATCCGGTTTACGGAAAACATTGAACCGGCCTTTAGCAGCATCCATGTCTTCGATGCGTCTGGGAAAGAAGTGGACAAACGCGATGTGCATCTGGATCGCTCGGATCGCGCGCTGCTCCACGTTTCCCTGCCGCTACTAGGAGCGGGAATCTACAAAGTCGTCTGGCGCGTGGTTTCTGTCGATACACACGTGACGAACGGAAACTTCACTTTCCGGGTCAGTCGCTAGGCGCTTGAACTCAAGAGAAGTTAATGCTTATCGCGCTGCTGATCATTGCTCGCGCTGCGCAAATAGGTGCGTCGATGCTGCTCGCTGGAATCTTTGCTTTCGAGCTGGTCACTCTTGGCCCGGCTGCTCAGCCCGCGACCGACGATTTGCACGAGGTCGAGCAGCGCTTGCTCCGCCTGGTCCGATGGAGTCTGATCGTGGCTTTCCTCTCCGCTCTGCTTTGGTTTGGGCTGGAAGTTGCGAACATGAGCGGGTTGCCGCTCACGCGCGCTTTTTCCACGACAGCGTGGCAGGCGGTTTTGTTTCAAACGGAATTCGGTCGCGTCTGGCAGCTTCGCCTTGGTCTGATCGTTGTGGCGCTAGTGCTTGCCGCGTTAGGTTTCGTGAAAGCTCAATTACGACGCGCGCTGACGGTGGCTCTCTTTTTGGTAAGCGTTACGTTGCTCGTTTCGCTCGCCTGGATCAGCCATGCTGCGGCTGCCAGAGCACAACCGCTTGGTTTGTTAGGCGATGCGCTCCATCTTTGCGCCGCAGGCGCTTGGATCGGCGGGCTCCTTCCGCTGGCAATTTTTCTGACGCATGCGCGTGCGTCGGTCTCGTTAGGCGAAAGAGCCGCTCGGGTGCTGCAACGCTTTTCCACCCTCAGCCTGGGCTGCGTAGGCGTTCTCGTCGTCAGTGGTCTTTCCAATAGTTGGTTGCTGGTCGGTTCTATTCACGCGCTTCTCACGACGCCTTATGGTTGCCTCTTGCTTTTCAAGCTCATGCTCTTCGGCATCCTGGTCGGCTTCGGCGCACGCAACCGGCTCGTAATCAAAACGAAGCTGCTAAGAGCTTCAGCGGGCTCGGATTTGCTGCGTCAACTCCGCCGCAATGTGATCTGCGAGGCATGCCTCGGTCTGGCGATCGTGGTGATCGTTGCGTTTTTAGGCGTTACGCCTCCCGCGCCACATCCGTGAGTGACAAGGTAAAAAGATGGGCGATTAGTCCTTCGAGATCAGGCCCTGAAATTGGGTGAGACAGTTGTTCTATTCATCTCAAATCAAAGTGGCTAACTTTCCAATCTGCGAATCAACCAACGCAACTGGGGAAGTTGCGCCGCATATAGTTCCTACGACCACGTGATCAAACGCAGTTCGTGCGCTTGCATCAAATGCGCGTGTGTTGGGACAACCCGGACGCTGAAGCCGTAAGTGCCGCTTTCCGAGGCGGGCACTGATCCCTGGTAAAGATAATTTCCGTCCCCATCGACCTGGCTGCTTTGATTAAGAACAGTGGCCGCAGGATTGCGGATATCGCCGTTATCCGCTTCGCCGTGGTACGCTTCCACGCGCACATGCTTTGGATCGACCGCGCCCAAATGAACGCACGCGCTGATCTGCAATGATTCGCCGACCAAAATATTTTGTCGATCTTTATTGCCGACTTGCACGTCCGAAATCTGGACTTGCGGCCAATCCTTGCGCATTTGGGCTTTCCACTGGCTGAGTTGCGCCGCCGACGCACAACCGTCGCAAGAAAAATTCTCGTGCGACTTCGCTGCCGTGACATAAAGACGCTCGGTGTACTCTTTCACCATCCGTTGGGTGTTGAACACCGGCGTTACGCTGCGAATCGATTCACGCATTAATTGCAACCAGGCGAGGGGAAGTCTCCCGTCCGGTTTCGCGTAATAAAGCGGGATGATCTGGTTCTCAAGCAATTGGTAAAGGCTGGTCGCATCTCCTTCGTTTTGAAATTCGGCCGTGCCATTGTTGATTTCCGCGCCAATCGCCCAGCCATTGTTGCCATTATATCCTTCTCGCCACCAGCCATCGAGCACACTCAGGTTGATCCCGCCATTCGGAGCTGATTTCATGCCGCTCGTGCCGCTCGCTTCCAGTGGCCGGAGGGGATGGTTCAGCCAAAGATCAACACCCTGAACAAGACGCCGCGCGATGTAACTGTCGTAATCTTCGAGAAAAACGATACGGTTTTCGAATCCCACTTCGCGAGTGAATTTGTAAACCTCCTGGATCACCCCTTTGCCGGCTTCGTCACGCGGATGCGCTTTGCCCGCGAAAATGAATTGCACCGGCCGTGTCGTATCGTTGAGCAATCGCTTGAGTCGTTCCTTGTCGCTGAACAAGAGCGCGCCGCGTTTATAAGTCGCGAAACGCCGGGCGAACCCGACCGTCAAAATTTCCGGATCGAGGATACGATTCACTTTGCGAACTGCCTCGGCCGATTCGCCGAGCCGTTGCCGCCGCAGCCGCACCCGTTCTCGCACAAATTCGATAAGACGGAGCTTAAGTTTTTGATGTGTCTCCCAAAGTTGCGCATCCGGGATGTCGATGACACCGCGCCAAAATTCCGGTTCGGTCAGATGTTCTTCCCATGCGCCAAGATGCTTGCGGTAAAGCGCCGCAAACTCTGGCGCCATCCAGGTTTTTGTGTGAACACCGTTTGTCACGCTGGTGATTGGTACCTCATGCACGGGCACCCCGACCCAGACATCCTTCCAAAGCGATTGGGTGACTTCGCCATGCAACTTGCTCACCCCATTGGCGTGTCGGCTCAGACGCAATGCCAGAATGGTCATGCTAAAGGGGTCGTTTGGATCGACCCGTGTCTGCCCGAATGAAAACAATTCCTCGAATGGAATGTTTAGTTCTTTGGCAAAAGCGCCGAAATATTTTCGCATCATCTCGCGCGGGAACGAATCGTTGCCAGCCGGGACCGGAGTGTGAGTGGTAAAGACATTGGCCGCGGCTACAACCTGGAGTGCGGAATAAAAGTCCAGCTTTTTCTCAACGACGTTGCGGCGAATCCGTTCAAGCGCCAGGAACGCTGAGTGCCCTTCGTTCATGTGAAACACATCAGGCTGGATGCCGAGCGCGCTCAGCGCTTTTACGCCGCCAATGCCGAGGATCATCTCCTGGCGCATTCGCATTTCCAGATCGCCGCCATAAAGCTCGGCGGTAATCAATCGGTCCTCCGCGCTGTTTTCCGGAGTATCTGTATCGAGCAGATACAAACTCACGCGGCCAACGCGCAGCTCCCAAAGCTTCGCAAAAACTTCGCGGTCCAGGATGGGCACGGAAATGAGAAGGTTTGCATCTTCACGGCGCACCTCACGAATCGGCAGGTGATGAAAATTTTGATTAAGATTGATCGCTTCCTGAATGCCCTCCTTATCGATCTGCTGCCGGAAATAACCATGTCGATAGAGCAATCCGATCGCGACGAAATTTAGATCGAGGTCGCTTGCCGATTTGCAATGATCGCTCGCCAGAATGCCGAGGCCACCGGAATAATTTGGGATCGATTCGTGGAAACCGAATTCGGCCGAGAAATAGGCGACCGGATTTTTAATCGCGCTGGCTG
>QHOJ01000014.1 GCA_003218735.1 Verrucomicrobiota bacterium | reverse complement strand
CTAGCTCTTAAACTTCGGAGAGACGTCACCTCGGTTCTGTTGTGTGCGTCGGCAATAACCCTCGCCTCATGCGCAACACAGAAAGACCCGCCTCGTTTGGTCAGTGATCCAGACGAACGCCATGAGTCGGCTATTCCTTGGAACCGGCAGGAAAAATGGGAACTAGCGCCTGAAGCCTCCGCGCTGGGACCTACGGGATCGAGCGACCACCGGTAGGCCGGTGGCGCGAGCCGGTTAGATCCAAAAACCAGTTGGAATTACTGCGTTTTTTGGTATCACCACCAAGCCGTCGCGGATGAAGTAATTGTCTGCGTCGTAGTTCGCCGGTTTCCCTTCCGGCGTGATTACGGCTCCATCGGCAATGCGTGCGTTCTTATCGATGATCGTACGGTCGATCACGCAGTTGCGCCCGATGCCGATCGGCGGTTGCCCCGAGTTAGCGCTTCGGTCTTGCTCGAAATAATCCGCTCCCATCACGATGCTGTTACGGATGGTCGCGCCGCTTTGAATAATGCTGCGTATTCCAACCACGCAACGTTCCAGGTGAGCATCGGAAATAATGCATCCGTCTGAAATGATCGCCTGGCGCAGCGTGGCTCCATTGACTTTGCTGCCGGGCAAAAAGCGCGGATGCGTGTAAATTGGCGCCTCGGTATTGAAGAAACTGTATTCTGGCACCAGATCGGTCAGATCCAGATTCGCCTCATAAAAAGCCCGGATCGTTCCGATGTCCTCCCAATAGCCTTGATAAATAAACGCGCTCACATGTCGATCTTTAATCGAGTGTGGAATGACATCTTTTCCGAAATCGACCAGATCGTTTTCCAGACATTCGATGAGCACCTTGCGATTGAAGATATAAATTCCCATTGAAGCCTGGTACAACTCCGCTTCTTCATCCGTCCCGATCGCGCCCAGCAATTCCCGGCTGATTCGCATCTCGCGAAGTACAGCCTCCTCGGTCGGTTTCTCGACAAAGCGCGTAATCCGGCGATCGACTCCGCTTCGCATAATGCCGAACTCGGAAACCTGGTGCCGATGGACCGGTTTGGTGGCCAGCGTAATGTCAGCGTCGGAACGGACGTGCTGGTGCAGGAGTGCGCGAAAATCCATCCGGTAAAGCTGATCGCCGCTTAAGATGAGATAATAGTCGAATGGGCGTTCGAGGAAGTAGCGCAGGTTTTGCCGCACGGCGTCGGCCGTTCCCTGATACCATTGCGAGCCGGCCGGCGTTTGCTGAGCGGCAAGAATATCCACGAAGCTGCGCGAGAAATTGTCGAATTTATAGCTCGCCTGAATATGTCGATGTAACGACATGCTGTTGAACTGCGTGAGCACATAGATCGAGCGAAGCCCCGAGTTCAGACAGTTGCTGATGGGAATATCGACAATGCGATATTTCCCACCGAGTGGCACCGCGGGTTTGGCGCGGTCCTTCGTGAGCGGAAATAAACGCGTGCCGGCGCCGCCGCCCATGATAATGGCAAGCGTTTGCTGAGTTGTGCCGGGTGGTAGCGCGGGGATCGCGGGTGATGGATTCTTCAAAAGGGAATCGCCCTGCGGCGGGGTTTGCATTTCGACAATAATCAATAACCCAGCGTCGGCGCTTTCCAGCAACTTTTTTGCGTCACTCATGTAAACGCGCTTCGGGCTTTCGCCAGCCAATCTTGCGACTGAGGACAGCCGCCACTAGAGTGCGAACATGTGCGGAATCGTTGGCTATGTTGGTCGCGCGGAAGCAACGCCCATTTTGCTCGATGGGCTGCGGCGCCTTGAATATCGGGGCTACGATTCCGCGGGTGTAGCAGTCGTGGATCGAGGGCATCTCGCGACCCGCAAACGTTCCGGGCGGATCGCGGCACTCGCCAGACTGATCGCGAAGCAGCCGCTTTCGGGTTCGTTCGGGGTCAGTCACACACGCTGGGCCACGCACGGCAAAGTGACCGACGAAAACGCACACCCGCACTTCGACGCCAGCGGAAAACTTGCGCTCGTGCACAATGGGGTGATCGAAAATTACCAGGCGCTTAAAGACAATCTCGTCCGTGGCGGCGATACGAGTTTCCGCTCAGAAACTGACACCGAAGTGCTCGCGCATCTGATTGGGAAGTTCTACGACGAGTCGTGCGCTAGTACGGTTGACCTCCACCAGAAAAAAGCGCGACTTTTCGCGGCCGTTCGCGCTGCGCTTCAGCAGGTGATCGGCACCTACGGTATCGCACTGGTCCATGCAGAGGTTCCCGATTTCATGATCGGTGCCCGCCGTGGAAGCCCGCTTGTCCTGGGTGTGGGTAAAGACGAAAACTTCCTAGCCAGTGATGTGAGTGCAATCGTCGCTTACACCCGGGATGCGGTTTATTTAAATGACTTTGATATCGTCGCGGTGGAGCGAGGCAAATTCGAGATCAGCTCGCTGGCCGGCGAAAGCGGCGATCATCAAGTCAGCAAAGTCGAATTTACGGCCGAAGATATCAAAAAAGGTGTTTACCCCCACTACATGCTCAAGGAAATCTTTGAGCAACCGGATTCGGTGCGCGATGCGATGCGGGGTCGCCTCAGTCTGGAAGAATGCACGGCAAAGCTGGGCGGCTTGAACATGACGCCAGCGCAATTGCGTGACGTCGGGCGCATTGTTCTCACCGGCTGTGGCACTGCCCTGCATGCCGGAAGGGTCGGCGAATATTTGATCGAGCGACTCGCGAATATTCCCACTGAGGTCGAATTCGCGAGCGAATTTCGCCACCGTAATACACCGATGACTCCAGAGACGTTGGTTTTCGCAATCAGCCAGAGTGGCGAGACTGCCGACACGCTCGGTGCGCTCCGTGAAAGCCGCCGTAAAGGCTTTCGTACGCTGGGCATTTGCAATAATGTCGCGAGCACAATTGCACGCGAGAGCGACGGCGGCGTTTACATGCACGCCGGTCCGGAGATCGGCGTCGCGGCCACGAAATCCTTCACCTCGCAAGTTGTCATCCTTACGCTGATCGGTTTGCTCTTCGGCCGGATGCGAAATCTTTCCACCGCTGAGGGAAGCAGGATCATTGAAGCGCTCGAAGCACTGCCCGAGCAGATCGAGATCGTCTTGAAGCTGAGTGATCGGATTAAAGCGATCGCAAAGAAATACCTCGATATTAGCGGGATGCTTTTTTTTGGCCGGCAATTCAATTTTCCCATCGCGCTGGAAGGCGCGCTCAAAATGAAAGAGATCACGTATCTGTTCGCCGAAGGCCATCCCAGCGCCGAGCTCAAACACGGCATTATTGCGTTGATTCGTCCCGATTTGCCCTCGATTTTTATCGCCCCAGACGATGCTGTCTTCTCGAAGAACCTCAATAACATCGAGCAAGTCAAAGCTCGTAAGGGTCCGATCATTGCGTTGACCAGCGGCAACGGTATGAGCCAACTTAAAAATATTGCCAATGAAATTATCTCCCTCCCAGAAGCACCCGATTGCGTGATGCCGATACTCACCGCGATTCCGCTTCAATTGCTCGCTTATCATCTGGCGGTCGAGCTTGGCCTGGACGTCGACAAACCTCGCAATCTTGCCAAGAGCGTGACGGTGGAGTAACCAGGTTTGTCGGGTGCAA